>USBU01000166.1 GCA_900553005.1 uncultured Eubacteriales bacterium
TTTGGATAAGCCTCGCAAAATCACGAGGGTATCCATGGGTAATCCGCATTGCGTAATTTTTACCGATGGAGTTTCCGGCATGGATATTGAGACTCCTGGCAGAATTATCGAAAATCACAGTCTTTTTCCGGACAGAATAAACGTTGAATTTGCGGAGCTTTTGTCTGAGAATCGTGTAAAAATGCGCGTATGGGAGCGCGGCAGCGGCGAAACGCTGGCCTGCGGCACGGGCGCGTGCGCTACGGCTGTGGCAATGGTACTTAACGGTTATGCCCGTAAGGGCGAGGATATCGCGGTGGAGCTCAAGGGCGGCACGCTGATTATAAATTACGGAGAAACCGTTTTTATGACCGGACCTGCCAGAGAGGTGTTTTCCGGCCGCGTCGAAGCTTGACCGAATCCGACGGCAAGGAGAATTGGGATGAAGAAGCTTGAATTTTTCGATTGCATAGATTATTATCCGAGAGAGCTGTTTTATAAAAACGATTTTTCCGTCGTGTGCGCGGATCCGGGCTGTCTGTACGTTTCAAAAGAGGACGATCCCGAAAACGGCGGCTGGTTTTATATGTATTCCACCGGTTACAGCGCGGCGGAGGGAAAGGAATATGCTTTTTCCGCTTATCCGTGCTATCGCTCGCGGGATCTGTCCTCATGGGAGAGGATAGGGGCCGTGGACGGCAGTGCGCTGCGCGTCATGCCCGGGGACTGGGCGGAAAAGTGGTTTTGGGCGCCCGAAGTGATACGCGACGGCAAGTCGGGTAAATACTACATGTATTTCAGCGCAGGCGCTAAAAAGGGCGATGAAAAAACCGAATATACTTCGGAAACCGAAGACAAGTGGGCTTGCCTGTATTTGGGAATAGCTGTTTCGGATACTCCGTTCGGTCCGTTCGTAATGGCGGACAGCTTTGACTGCAGCGGCGGAGTCAATCTTAACGGCGACGTAATCAGCGGCGCTAATCCGCCGTTTAATTTTGAAAGAAAGCTCGGGTTAGAACATTACTGGTCGGCAATCGACGTAAGTCCTTTTTTTGCGCCTGACGGCTCGCTTTACGTGTATTTTGCCAAGCATGTCGATAATTATCATAAAGGTATATGCGTTTACGGAATGAGAATGAAAGATATGATTTCGCCGGATTACTCTACGCTTACAAAACTGACTCATCCCAGCGTGCTTACAGGCGTCGGCAGGGCCGGCGACGCGTATTATTTTCGGGCGGGAGAGGAATCTATCGACGAGGGCGGCGTCAACGAAGGGCCTTTCATGACTTATAGAAAGGGCAAGTATTATCTTACTTATTCGCCCTTCGGCTATGGTTCAAGACGTTATTCGATAATGCAGGCCGTTTCGGACAGTCCCCTGGGGCCGTTCGTTAAAATACGTTACGGCGAGGGCAATCCCGTTATAGGGATTAACGCGACAAACGATTATATGGCCGGTACCGGACATCATAATTTCGCCTATGCGGGAGACGAAACCTGGGCTATTTATCACGCTCACCGGGATCCCGTTCACCCTTACGGCGACGACGGAAGCTTTAAAGGGCGCGTGCTGGCGGCCGACAGGATAGGTTACGTCTTTTCACCCGGTTTGGGTTTCGATATCATGCGCGGAAACGGACCTACCGCGTCCGTTCAGCCGGCGGCGGAGGTCGGTGCTCCTTATCGCAATGTGGCCGGTTTGGCGCGCGTTGAATCCAACGCCTCCGGCGATACGGTAAAGTATCTGACGGACGGGTTTTTTACAGTGCAGGATTTCAGCGCCGGCGAAGAGGCGGTTTTCGACGGCCGCGCAGAAATAGTCTTTGCGTTCGATAAGCCTATGGAGATTTGCGCCGTGGGAGTTTACAACAGCATGAATTATTCGTTTGCATTCAGTAAGATCGACAACATAATCATATCCGGGCCGGACGGCGAGTCCGAGACCGGCGAAGTGCGCGTAAATCCGGCGGACGTAAACGCCGATGAGGGTTTTATGCGGCAGGGAGGCGCCGCTTGGGCCGCGTTTAATCCTATTGAGGCGGATAAAATTAAGATAACTGCTTCATGCGGTTTTTGCGGCGGAAACATTAAAATTTCGGAAGTTAAAATTTTAGGCAGATAAAGGAGAAACGATATGAAACTTAATAAAAATTTTGATAAAATCAAGGACAGTTATCTGTTTGCCGACATTGCCGATAAGGCCGCGGCTTACATGAAGGAGCATCCCGACGCAAAGTTGATAAAGCTTGGGATAGGCGACGTCACCATTCCGCTGTGTCCTGCCGTAATACAGGCCGGAGTAAAGGCCGTGGAGGAGATGGGGTGGGCGGAGTCCTTCCGCGGATACGGTCCTTACGAGGGCTATGAATTTTTGCGCAGTGCGGTCAAAAATTATTACGGCTTGCGCGGCGTAAATCTCGGCATGGACGAAATTTTCATATCCGACGGCGCCAAAAGCGATATAGGCAATATTGTCGATCTGTTTTCCGAGGATAACGTCGTGCTTGTGCCCGATCCCGTATATCCCGTTTATGTCGATACCAATCTCATGTCGGGCCGTAAAATAATTTACGCCGACGCCACGGAGAAAAACGGCTTTTTACCGATGCCCGACGGCAAAATCGACTGCGATATAATTTATATGTGCTCGCCGAACAATCCGACCGGAGCGGTTTACGACAAGGCCGGGCTTAAGGCGTGGGTTGATTACGCAAAAAGCAAAAATGCGATTATCCTTTTTGACAGCGCTTACGAATTTTATGTTACGGATAAAAGCTTGCCGCGTTCCGTCTACGAGGTGGATGGCGCCGACGAGGTTGCGGTAGAGTTTTGCTCGCTGTCCAAAACCGCCGGCTTTACGGGCACGCGCTGCGGCTATACCGTTATACCTAAAAAGCTTGGGCAGCTCAACCGTATGTGGCTGAGACGTCAGTCAACAAAGTATAACGGCGTACCGTATATCGTTCAGCGTATGGCGGAGGCAGTGTTCAGCGAGGAGGGGCAGCGGCAGATATCCGCTAACGTCGGAAAATATATGAAAAACGCCCGCCTTATTTCCGATACGTTAAACGAGCTTGGCATCTGGCATACCGGCGGCGTAAATTCTCCGTATATTTGGCTCAAGTGTCCGGGCGGCGATTCGTGGGCTTTTTTCGATAAGCTGCTTACCGAGGCCAACGTAGTGGGCACTCCGGGCGCAGGCTTCGGCAAAAACGGCGAGGGCTTTTTCCGTCTTACCGCTTTCAATAACTATGAAAATACCGCGGAGGCTATGCGCCGAGTTAAAAAGGCGCTGGCGAAAGCGTAACGTCCAACAGTCCCGGCGCTTATTCTTTGCCGATCCGATTCGGCGGGAAATTGCGTCCGGGACTGTTTTTTATATTAAAAAAGTCCGCCGCCGGTTTTCCGGCAAACGGACCTGTATTATTCAAATTCCCGCGTGAGCCGTCTTTCTTGCGCAATATAAACCCGCTCTTAAGCGAGGTGGGCAAGCCGACCGTACTTTCTGTCTTCCACTAATGTCGCCCGTAGGCGAGATATGGCCTGACATATTTTACGAGTACAAGCAATCCCTTTATATTTCTGTGGTTATAATTTAAGCAAGCGACGCACACCGCAGGAGCGGTTTACAATCTGTCTCTTATACACATCTCCGAGCCCACGAGACGGAGCT
>USBU01000167.1 GCA_900553005.1 uncultured Eubacteriales bacterium
TCTTTCCGCAAAAATATGATATAATTTTAGCCGTAAAAAAACTAATTGCAGGAGAAGATTTTATGTCGTTTTTAAGAAAAGTGACTGACGGAATATTTTATATAGGCGCCAGCGATAAGCGTATTCAGCTTTTTGAAAACCTTTTTCCCGTACCGGGAGGAGTATCGTATAATTCGTATTTGATTTCAGACGAAAAGACTGCCGTTCTGGACGGAGCTGACGAATCCGTGCTGGACGAATATTTAAAGCAGCTCTCTCTGGCTCTTGACGGCCGCAAGCTGGATTATATCGTCGTCAATCATATGGAACCGGATCACAGCGGAGCCATTTCCGAGCTTATATACAGGTATCCGGACGCAAAACTTGTGGGCAACGTTAAAACGCAATCGATTCTTGCATCCTATCTTGGGGAAAAGGCCGCCGAGAGCATGCTTGTCGTTGCGGACGGCGATACGCTCGAGCTTGGCTCCAGAACGCTGAAATTCGTCTTTACGCCCATGGTTCATTGGCCCGAGTCGATGATGTGCTATGAGCTGAGCGAGGGTATATTGTTTTCTCAGGACGCTTTCGGTTCGTTCGGTTCTGTGGACGGAAATATATTCGACGACGAGACTGAGTTCGGCGAGAGCTGCGTTTCCGAAATGCGCAGATATTATTCAAACATTGTCGGAAAATACGGCGCACAGGTTTCCGCCGTGCTCAAAAAAGCCGCGGGGCTGAAGATAAGCATGATCTGTCCCTTGCACGGGCTTATCTTAAGAAGCCGCATTGCGGAGGTTTTGGAGCTTTACGGCAAATGGTCGGACTATATCCCCGAGAAAAAAGGCGTTTTGATAGCTTACGCGTCCATGTACGGCAACGTGAAGAGAGCGGCGTTTTCTTTGGCCGCCATGCTTGCAGACAAGGGAGTAAAGGATATACAGGTCACAGACGTTTCAAAGACGGACGTCTCGTATTTGGTTTCTTCGGCGTTTCGGTTCAGTCATATTGCGGTTGCGTCCGTTACTTATAACGCCGCGCTGTATCCCAAAATGGAGTACTTCATGCGCGATCTCAAGGCGCTGAATCTTCAAAACAGGGCTTTTGCATTTATAGAGGGCGGCAGCTGGGCGCCTGCGTCCGGCAAAGCGATGCGCGAATGCGTTTGCGCGCTCAAAAACAGCAGAGCAATAGGCGATACCGTATCCGTCAAGGGCGCAAGCGTCGATTTTACGGCGCTGGAAAAGCTTGCCGAAGAGATTGCCGCCGATATAAAAGCGTAATCCGTCATGAAGTACGATTTTCTTTACGATTATCTCCTGACGCTTAAGGGCGTGTCTACGGATTTTAAAGCGGAATGGGGCTGGCGTCGCTATTCGGTGGGCGGTAAAATGTTTCTCGCCGTATGTATGGACGGCGGAGGAAGTCCGTATTACATAACGCTTAAGCTTCCGCCCGAGGAGGGCAGCGCTCTAAGAGAGATTTATAGCGATATAATTCCGGGTTATTACTGTAATAAAAGGCACTGGAATTCGATAAAGGCGGACGGCGAGGTTCCGGCCGAGCTTGTTTCAGAGCTTGCTTTTAAGGCCTATGCCGTCGTGTTTGCTTCTCTTCCGAAAAAGGTGCGGGAAGCGATTAAAAAAGGTTAATTTTAAAATCGGAAACAAGATATGAAAATTCTTTTTATAGGAAACAGCTTCGGAGACGATGCGTGCGCTCATCTGTACGGAATTCTGTCTTCGTTGGGAGACCGTGACGCTGTTGCGGCCAACTTATACATTGGCGGCTGTTCTTTAGCTCGGCACGCCGAAAACGTTTTAAGCGGCGCTCCGGCATACGAGTATCGTAAAATAACTTCCGGCGGTCTTAACAACAGACCGGAGACCTCCGCGGTTTACGCTTTGACCGATGAGCATTGGGACGTCGTTTCGCTTCAGCAGTGCAGCGGACTTAGCGGAATTGCGGGCAGTTACAACGGCGATATTGACGTTATTTTGTCTGCGGTCAGGGCGCATGCCAGCGACGCAAAGATTTACTGGCATATGACGTGGGCTTACGATGATAAAAGCGGACATCCGGAATTTTATCGTTACGGCAATTCGCGCAAGCAAATGTTTGCGGATATTACGGCTGCCGTTAGTGCCGTCGTTGCGCCCGACGTAAGATTCAGTGGGATTATTCCTTCCGGAACCGCAGTGGAAAACGCGCGGGAAGCGGGTCTGAGCGGGCTGACGCGAGACGGATTTCATCTTTCTTTCGGTCTTGGCAGATATATTGCGTCGCTCTGCTGCGCGGAGGCTTTAACCGGACAAACGGAGAAATCAAGGTATTCTCCTAAAGATTATCCTGTCGATTCTTACGAAAGGGCAGTTGCGCTGTCCTGCGTCAAGGCGGCGCTTAAAAATCCTTTTTCAGTCAGCCGGGCTTTGGAAACCCCGACGTTGTAAATCGCTGAAAAAGTGTTGACAAGAAGAGTGTTTTGCGATATAATCCTATATGTAAAGCGGTTGCGGAAATCATGAGGGCCGCGTTGCTTTAGTTATTAAAAAGGAAAGGGCTTTTCGCTACCGGTGGAGCAAAGCGGAGATTACCGCAGTGGAACGAAAAGCTTTCGTACTTAAGCCGACCACCTGGGCAGCATCGTATCTGCCCGGGTTTTTATTTTTGGCGGGCGGCGACGATTTTTTTGAGATTACAGCTTTTTTTTGAGGTGAAACAGCATGAAATACGAAGAATGGAACGGATTTAACGGCGGCGATTACGAGCACCGCATAGACGTAGCGGACTTTATAATACGCAATTATACGCCTTACGCGGGCGGAAGCGAGTTTTTATGCGGAGCGACTGCGCGTACCGGAAAGCTCATGGGCAAGGTTAATGAGCTGCTTAAGGCTGAGCGCGATAAGGGCGGCGTGCTTGACGTGGATACCGAGCGGGTTTCTTCTCTTACGTCGTATGCTCCCGGATATATAGATAAGGAAAACGAGATTATAGTGGGGCTGCAGACTGACGCCCCGTTAAAGCGCGGCGTCAATCCTTTCGGCGGGATAAGAATGGCGCGATCGGCTTGCGAGGCGTATGGCTACAAGCTGTCCGATGCCATCGAGCAGCAGTTCAGATATAAAACCACGCATAATGACGGCGTATTTCACGTATATACCGATGAAATGCGTGCAGCGCGTCACGCAGGCATAATTACCGGCCTTCCCGACGCTTACGGCCGCGGCAGAATAATAGGCGACTACAGACGCGTCGCTCTTTACGGCGTCGACGCGCTTATCGAGGCGAAAAAAGCCGATAAAAAACGATACGGCGCTTGCGATATGACGGAGGAGAATATTCGCAGGCTTGAGGAGCTTTATAAGCAAATAAGCTTTTTGGAGGAGCTTATCCGTATGGCCGCTTCTTACGGCAAGGATATTTCACGTCCGGCGCGCAACGCCGAGGAGGCGGTTCAGTGGCTGTATTTCGGTTATCTTGCCGCCATAAAGGAGCAAAACGGCGCGGCGATGAGTCTTGGGCGCGTAAGCACCTTTTTGGATATTTATATAGAGCGGGATTTGAGACTCGGCGCGCTTACCGAAGAGGGCGCTCAGGAGCTTATGGACGATTTCGTTATAAAGCCTGTCTCTTATACACATCTCCGAGCCCACGAGACGGAGCTACATCTC
>USBU01000168.1 GCA_900553005.1 uncultured Eubacteriales bacterium
CTCGGAGATGTGTATAAGAGACAGTTTCAGTACCGATCGTAATACTTTTCTCAATTCGGCGCTGTTCGTCGTGCTGGTTGCAACCGTTGCTTACCGATTTATAATGGGACTGTACGAGCTTCCTTTAATCAGCGTTATTCAGGGTATAATGTCGGATAACGCAAGATACGGATATATGGCGCGTTACGTTTCTCTTCTTGGGAAATCAGTGCCGTTTTCGCTGGTTAAGATGCTTGTAATGACTATTTACGACTTCATTATGTATGCGGCGGTGTTTTATCTTACAAGGCTTGTCGGCTATTTTTCGCTGATACTGGCGCCTTTCGTGTTTATGTTGTCGCTTTTATTGCTGCTGTCGCTCAGGTATTCGCTAATAGCGGGTTGGTCGCCGGCAGTCATTGTGGACGGCAAAAATATATTTGAAGCGCTGTGGTTTTCCGTTAAGCGGGCGTTTGCGCATTTCGGATCGATTTTTTCCATGTATCTTATAGTTTGGATTATAGTGATAGCGTTCAATTTTATCATAGGTACGTTTACTTTTCTGACGGGACTTCTCGTGACTGTGCCGATGTCCATGTTTTTTATCAATCTTCTTAATATGACCTTCTATTACGGCCGAAGCGGTAAAAGCTATTATGTTGATAACGGCGTATATAAGCCGGAAACGCTTAAGAAAGAATCCGATTTAAAAGAATAGCATGGATATATTGACCGAAAGACTATGTCTGATCCCAATAGAAAAAACTCATGCTTGCAGTATAGCAAGATATTTTGATTGCGATACGGTAAAGTACATGTCTCCGCCGGCCGTTGAAAGTTTGGAGCAGGCGGAAAAGATTATCGACGGTTTTATAGCGCGTAAAGAAAAAGGCACGGATTATGTTTATGCGGTTACGCTTAAAACGGACGGGGAGTTTCTTGGCGTTGCGGGACTTCATAATCTCTGTACCGCTCCGGAAGCGGGCGTTTGGATAAAGTCCGGCGCCCGAAAAAACGGCTACGGAAAGGAAGCGGTCGGCGGTATATTGGCGTCGGCCATGAACAGCGGGATAGAGGAAGTGATTTATCCCGTGGACAGACGCAACGAGGCCAGCAAAAAAATAGCGCTGTTTTACGGCGGAAAATTTTGCGGCCGTCATGAGGAGAAGACGCCGGACGGAAGAACGCTTTACATCGAGAAGTATATTATTGATTTAAAAGAAAAAACGCTCTTGTTTTAAAGAGCGTTTTTTTAACCTATAGATTCGCTAAGTGAGCCGTATTCAGTGAAAATACCGATAGCGTTTACGTTTTAACTGTCCGGATAAAAAATTTATGCGGTTTTCAGTCAAATGTGCGTACCTTGATGACGCTTTCCATTGCTTTGACGGCTTCAAGTGCGCTTGAGCTGATTTTTTCGTCGAGGTCAAGTATCAGATACGCGTATTCGCCCTTGGACTGAGACATGAGATTGGCTATGTTTACGCCTTCGTTGCCGATTACGGACGTAATGGAGCTAAGTACATTTTTTACGTTTTTGTGGAATACCGTAATTCTGAATTTACCCTGTCGGGGCAGCTTGCACGCGGGCATATTGACGGAATTGGTTATATTGCCGTTTTCGATAAAATCCTTCATCTGGCGCGCTACCATGACTGCGCAGTTGTCCTCGGCTTCGGGAGTGCTTGCGCCCAGGTGCGGTATCGCTATGATATTTTCTCTGCACAGCATTTCGTCGGTGGGGAAGTCGGTGACGTAGCGGCTGAGCTTGCCCTCCTTGACGGCCTCGATGACGTCGGCGCTCTCGGCCAGTTCACCGCGCGCAAAGTTTAGTACGGCGCATCCGTCTTTCATTATCGCTATGCTGTCCTTGTTTATTAAGCCGCGCGTTCCGTCCGTGAGCGGCACGTGCAGAGAAATAAAGTCGCTTTTTCTGAATATTTCGTTTATGTCGGTTTCCTTGTTTACATGATGGTCGAGATTCCATGCGCCGTCTATGGAAATATAGGGATCGTAGCCAAGTACCTTCATACCCAGTTTTACGGCGGCGTTTGCAACCATGGCTCCGATTGCGCCAAGGCCGATTACGCCCAGAGTTTTTCCCTCTATCTCGCAGCCGACGAAAGCGCTTTTTCCCTTTTCGACTGTCTTTGCTACTTCCGCGCCCTTACCCTTAAGCGATTTTGCCCATTCGATGCCGTCGGTGATTTTTCTGCCCGCCAAAAACAGTCCGCAGATAACAAGCTCCTTTACGGCGTTGGCGTTTGCGCCGGGCGTGTTGAATACGACAATTCCTTTTTCGGAGCATTTGTCCACGGGGATATTATTGACTCCGGCGCCCGCTCGGCCTACGCAAAGCACAGACTGAGGGATTTCGTATTCGTGCATGTTAAAGGACCGCAAAACTATCGCGTCCGGTGAAGCGGCTTCCTTGACAAGCGAGTAGTCGGCGCCGAAATCGGCCGCCGCGCTGATTTCGTTGAGTTTAAGTACGTTATACATGATTGTCTCCTTAACGGTTATTTTTTTCGAATTCCGCCATAAACGTTATAAGCTTTTTGATTCCTTCGACGGGCATGGCGTTGTATATGCTTGCGCGCATTCCGCCCACAAGGCGATGGCCCTTGATTGAAACGAGTCCGTTTTTGCCGGCTTCGGATACGAAAGCCGCGTCAAGCTCGGGCGACGGAGTGGTAAACGGCACGTTCATCAAAGAGCGGTATTTTGGGACGACGGGATTGTTGTAGAATGATGAATTGTCTATAAAGTCGTACAGCAGCTTTGCCTTATCTTCGTTGATTTTCTGCATTGCTTTTATGCCGCCCAAGCCCTTAAGATACTTGAATACCTCGGTCGCAACGTATGTGGAAAAGGCCGGAGGCGTATTATACAGACTTTTGTTTTCCACCTGAGTGCTCCATTTCATCATAGTGGGGCAAAGCGGATTTTCCTTGCCGAGCATATCGTTTCTTACGATTACTATAGTGACGCCTGCGGGCGCAATGTTTTTCTGCGCGCCGGCGTATATAACCGCAAATTTTTTAACGTCGATTTCCTGACTGAGTATGCATGACGACATGTCCGCAACAAGCGGAACATTGCCCGTATCGGGGATATCGATATACCTGGTGCCGAAAATAGTATTATTGTAGCAGATATGCGCGTAATCCGCGTCGCTTCTGAACATCTCCTTATTCAGCTCTGGGATATACGTAAAGTTTTTATCCTTGGAGGAGGCTACTTCAAGCATATCTCCGTATTTTTTTGCTTCCTTATACGCTTTACCGGAGAAGTTGCCCGTTACCACGTAGTCTCCTTTTGCGGAAGAGGAACCGTGAGAAAGATTCAACGGCACAGCCTCGAACTGCATGGACGCGCCGCCCTGAACGAAAATAATCGAGTAATTTTCCGGGACGGACATCAGCTCGCGCAAAAGACTTTCCGCCTCGTCGTTTATTTTTTCGTAAGGCTTGGAGCGATGACTCATTTCCATGACGGACATGCCCGTTCCTTCGTAATCAATAAGATTTTTCTGTACCTTTTCAAGCACTTCAAGCGGCAGCATCGACGGCCCTGCGGAAAAATTGTAAACCCTCATATTTATTCTCCTTTAAAAAAATTATTTCTGTCTCTTATACACATCTCCGAGCCCACGAGACGGAGCT
>USBU01000169.1 GCA_900553005.1 uncultured Eubacteriales bacterium
CGAGATGTAGCTCCGTCTCGTGGGCTCGGAGATGTGTATAAGAGACAGATACCAGCGTGATTTTGCGAGGCTTATCCAAAAGCTCCTCTCTGCCTATGACGCCGTCGCCGGATAATAAAGCGGGAATATCCGACGGAGACAGCGCCGGCGCGCCCATATCCACCCTTACCGACTTTACTTTACCGTCCGCCGCAAACAATTTGAGCGTCTTAATGCCGCTTTTGGTTTCGACCTTAATTTCCTCTCTTTTCAAATCGCGCTTTTCATACAGATATTTGCCCACGCAGCGTATCGCGTTGCCGCACATTTTCCCCTCGCTTCCGTCGGCGTTGAACATGCGCATAAAAGCGTCCGCTTTACCTGACGCGCAAACAAATACCACGCCGTCTCCGCCTACTCCGAAATGACGATCGGAAAGCTTTACAGCTATGCGGCTTTTCTCCTCGTCTGAAGGCTCGGCCGCAAAACAGTCAATGTATATGTAATCGTTGCCGCAGCCCTCGTACTTGATAAAATCGTAAATTTTCATAACGCTCTCCCCGATAACAAAAAACGTCCGACGGACGAAAGACAAATTCCTTCGCCTGTCGAACGCATTTGTTCAATCATCTTGCCCGTCTATTTTACTACGTTCAGCGGCGGCTTGTCAAGCGCATTTTCCGCTGTTTTCACTGAGTTAAAGCGCAAACAAACCCTGCCGCAGCGGCTTTATGCCGGCATGATCAAACGAAACGCTTGTCAAGCTCGGCCTTCATGAGCGCAAACTTTTCTTCGTTGAGACGCTTATCCTTGCAGGCCGTAAGATAAACCTTTATAAGCGGCTCGGTGCCCGACGGTCTTACTACCAGCTGCGAGCCGTCGTCCATTGAAAACGATAAAACGTTTGACCTGGGAAGATCAGCCTCGGTCTGAGTCAGATAATCCACCGTCTTTACTACGCGCGCGCCGGCAATTTCCTTCGGCAGGTCCGCGCGCAGCCCCTTTAACAGCTCCGCCATTCTTACGCTGCCCTCGGCGCCGGCAAACTCATAAGTCATCAGCCTATGCTCGTAAAGCCCGTACTGCGCGTATATCTCCTCCATTCTGTCAGCCAAAGTCTTCCCAAGACGGGCATAATACGCGGCCATTTCGGCAACCAGCATAGAAGCGTTTACTCCGTCCTTATCACGCACATATGCGCCCGACAAATATCCGTAGCTTTCCTCAAAGCCCAAAATATAACGGTCGACCTCTCCTTTTTTCTCAAGCTTTCCTATAACGTCGCCTATATATTTAAACCCTGTCAGAACGTCCTTTATCTCAGCGTTATACGGAGCGGCCACCTTGCGGACGAGCTCTGTCGTGACGATCGTTTTTACTATTACCGGTCTATCGGGCAGCGTACCCGTCTCCGACCTTCTTTTCAAAAGATAATCGGCAAGCAAAACGCCCACCTCGTTGCCGGACATGAGCCGCATGCCTTCTGCGGTCCGCACAGCTATGCCTACCCGATCGCAGTCCGGATCGGTCGCGATAAGGATATCCGAGCCGTTTTCGTCCGAGCGCTTCAACCCGAGCTTTAAGGCCTCGGCCTTTTCGGGATTGGGATACGGGCAGGTCGTAAAACGTCCGTCAGGCATACTCTGCTCGGGCACTATATCAAGACTTGCAACCCGCATACGCTTTAAAATTTCAGGCACAAGCTTGTATCCGGCGCCGTTAAGCGGAGTATAAGTAATCTTTATCCCCTCGGCCAAAGCCGTGCGGCGCGCGTATACCTCGGCAAGATAGGACTCGATGATATCGTCGCCTATATATTCTATCAACCCGGAAGCGATATATTTTTCCGCGACGTCGGTTTCCACGTCAAACGGATCTATTTTATTGATATAGCCTATCATTTCCAGCGCGCCGTTGTCCGTCAGCTGGCATCCGTCCGCACCGTAAACCTTATATCCGTTGTAACGCGCGGGATTATGCGACGCGGTTATCATTACGCCTACGTCGGAGCCGGTGGCTCGCGTAATATATGAAAGAAATGGAGTGGGCATAAGCTCCTTTGTCAGAAACGTTTTTATGCCGCAGGATGCAAAAACCTCCGCGACTGTACGGGCGAAGAGCGCGGAATTTATGCGGCTGTCGCAGGAAACTGCCGCGCGCGTCCAACCGTGAACCTTCATGCAGTCGGCTATGCCCTTTGTAACTTTCCTGATCGTATAGACGTTGAGACAATTTGTTCCCGCACCAAGCTCTCCTCTGAGTCCTCCGGTGCCAAATTCCAGATCCTTATAAAACGCGTTGGTCATGGCCTGCTTATCGTCCGCCATGCGCTGAAGCTGCTCGTTAACCTCCTGGTCAACCGAGCGCGAAAGCCATTCTTTGAATTTTTCTTCGACGTTTCTCATAATATATCATACTCCGTAAGGTAAAAAAGTTTACTTTCAAAATTATGTTTTACAACAATATATTTTAAGCTAATTTCCGGAAATTTCAAGCGATTTAAGCCATATTTCCGGAAAATAATTATTTAAATGACCGATTGCGCGCAAATCGGCGCTTATTTTACGGTAAAACTGTATCCGCAGGTAAAGATTCCGCCGGACTCAAGGGCGTTTACAAGCTCTTTGTCTTTAAGCTCGCGCACAGGCTCGGAGGCGTCGGGCACGCCCCACCACGGCTCAACGCACGCAAACGTTCCTCCGCCGGGATTCGACCAGAAAGCTATGACCGGCGAATCCGCGTTGAAAACTATTTCCCTGCCGCACGAACGCCTGAGAGTCACTTCCGTCGCACCCCCGCCTACGGTAAGCAGCGTATTGTTTTTACGGAAAAATTCCTTGTCCGCTTCAAACGACTTTATGGGAGAGCAATCTGCGGCGGGCAGAATAAAGTTACCGTCTAAAGGATAAACGCGCGAAACAGGCGGAGAAAAGGAAAAAACATTGCCTTTTGTATCCGAATCGCCGTCCAGCGCCATGCCGATATGCCCGCCAAGCATAAAATACATTGTTTCCGCGCCGACGTTTTCCACTGAATATTTCAATCCGACGGTATTTTCTTTAATGGAATAAAACAATCTTAAACGAAAAGAAAACGGATAAACCTTAAGCGTCTCAGGAGAGCTTTCAAGCAGTAAAATCGCTTCCTCGCCGGAATTGCTTTCCAGACTGAACACGCTGTCCTTTGCAAAGCCGTGTATATCCGCCTCGTACCTTTTTCCGGCATGCAGATAATACCCGTCTTTCTGCCTTGCCACAAGCGGAAACAGCACTATATCCCTGCTGTTCCACGGAGCCTGCCCCTGCCACATCAGCTCCTCGCCCATCCTTAAATCGCAGACGGAGTAAAAAGCCCCTCCGTAAAGGTTTACGCCTACTTTAAGAATCCCGTTGTTAAGATAAATAATTTTATCCCGCATTGACCTCTCCTCCGTACAGACTGTAAAGCGAAAAATAAACGCCCTTCCTTTTTATAAGCTGCTCGTGCGATCCTTCCTCGGCGATGCCGTCCTCGGTAAGCACAATGATTCTGTCCGCCTTTCTGATCGTGGTCAGCCGGTGCGCAATTGTAATTGTGGTGCGATTTTTGGCAAGCTCGTCCAGCGAAGCCTGCACAAGCCTGTCTCTTATACACATCTCCGAGCCCACGAGACGGAGCTACATCT
>USBU01000170.1 GCA_900553005.1 uncultured Eubacteriales bacterium
ACACCTATTAAGTCGTCGGCAGCGTCAGATGTGTATAAGAGACAGCGGTTATTGAAATTCACGCTATGCTGCATGGCGACAGGCAAAGTCAGCTTGTTGCATATTCAAAATTTTATATGCTGCTCAGTAAGCTGCTGCCTATAATGGAAAACGGCCGAAAAAAATATAAAAAAGAACTGTGCGAGGCGATTACGTATATAACGGATAACTGGAATCGAGACTTTAAATTTTCAGACGTCGCTGCACATTGCTGCGCCTGCGAGGCTAAGCTGTATCGTCTTTTTAAGGAACAGCTCGGTCAATCTCCCAACGATTATCTTAACTCTATAAAAGTCAATTACGCTATACAATATCTTGAAAGCGCCGAATATTTGGTCAACGAGGTTTCTTATATGTGCAATTTTCATTCGGAAACTTACTTCCGCAAGGTTTTTCGCAAATATATAGGTATTACGCCGTCCGATTATAAAAAGCAATTCAGCAGCTTGTGATATTATTCTGGCAGAACCGGCTCGGTTAAATATCCGAAGTGCTTTTGCGATTATTTGAAAAAATAAAAACCTCCGGTCACTTTTTTCTGCCGGAGGTTTATTGCTTTTTTGTTTCAATCTATTGCGCCTGCTTTTTTAAGCTCCTGCGTCCAGACGGCGTATCCCGCTTCGGTCAGATGTATTCCGTCGGATTTGAAATATTCGGGGACCGGATTGCCGTCTTTCAGTAAAGCCTGCTCCATATCCACCGCCGTCACCCAGTCGCGCGCGGCGCAATATTCGCGCATTTCCGTGACCAGCCGGCCGTATTCGTAGGTGTATTGGCCGTTGTTGTAATTGTACGGCACCGGCATACTCAGTATGTAATATATTTTCGCATCCGGAAAATCATCGTGCATTTTCGTCAGCAGTCTGCCCAGCTTTTCGGTTGTTTGTTCGCCTGAATCCTTAAGATTGTTTACGTTGTTGCCGCCGAGAAACAGTATGATTTTACTCGGTTCAAACGGTTTGACAAGTCGTTCGTAAGCGTACATCCAGTCTTCGACCAGAGTGCCGCCTATGCCGACGTTGTAACCCAGAACGCCGCTGCCTATATCCGTCTGCCAGCTGCTCCAGAAATCCATTGAGGAGCTTCCCGCCAGCAGGACGCCTCCTTTTTGCGCCCCCGAATATTGCGCGGCAAGCGACGCTATGCGGTTTTCATAGGGTGAAACGTATTCGTATTTTTCCATATTTGAGGTAAAATTTTCCACTTCCGCGCGGTCCCTGGTTGAATATAAAAGGCTGAGCTTAACCGAAGTTTTGTCTGCGGTTATCTTGGAGAAAAGTCCGCTCATTCCGGTGTTTTCAAACGTATGCCTGAGCTTTCCGTCGATAAGCAGATGCAGGGTGCCGCCGTCGTTTACGACGGTAAAGTTCAGCGCGGCGGGATTGGTTACGTTCGGCGGTATAATGAATTCGTAATCCGTGTTTTCAGCGTCGTTTTTCAACTGTGCGCGCACCTGGAAAAAGCCGCCCGCAACGTATTCCAGCGCATAACGCGCAAGGTGCGTTCGGTCGCCGTAAAGCGTGATTTCGCCGTATCCGTTATATAGGCAGTCGAAAAGCGATATACTGCCGGACAGCAGCCAGTGATCTCCCGATACGGCGTCTGTGCCGTTAAACACGAAAGCGGAGCCGTAAGCATCGTCATTTTTCAAAAAGATATTATTTTTCAGTATAAAAACTTCGTTTTTCGTAAGTTCTTCCTTAGAAGCGCTTAAGCCGAATGTTGTCGGCCGGTTATACAGCCCGTTCATAAGCTTGTCAAATTCCTCTCCGTAAAAAACCTCTGTATTTCTCCATTCCGTATCGCAGTACTGACGCATTGCAAATACATAGCTTGTATATCCCCAGTCCGTTTCAAGCCGATATAACTCTGTAAATTCGTTTAAATAACTGTCGTCTTTAAGCCATGCCGTAATAACTCCGTTATCGTATGCAAACACGTAATCGATCGTGTATTCCGTGCCTTGAGGCATTGTATTGTTGAGGATTTTTATTTCGGAGTTCTTTCCCGATACGGTAGGGAAGGCAAGGAAAGAATTATTGGTCGGGAAACGATAAAGCTGGAATTTTATAAAATTCTGAAAATTTTTGCATATCTGAAATTCTACTTTGCTTGCGCTGCCGCCTGTAGTTTTGGTTTTGCTGATATCAACGGTTCCTTTGACGGCGTATCTGTATCCGCCCGCAGGCCGGCCGCCGGAGTATAGCGCGGCCATTACGCGGGCATTGGATTCACTGCCGGCTATGCTCAGACTGCCGTCGGAATTTTGCCGTATTTTGTCGGTGTTTTCCATTGTATTTAAAAGCGAATTGCCGTACAGACGTTCGGTATATCCGTTCAGCGCGGCGTTGTAAGCGGCCGATATTTTTATCGCGTCCGTTTCTATGCCGATATTTTTCAGCCGCGCCTTGCATTGGTGCGTATAAATAATCGGTTCGACGTCGGTAAGGGTTTCCAACGTATTGCGGTAAAGCGTTTCGTCGCCGTACAGCATTACAAGACTTTTTCCGTCGCTTATGATGCGAAGTGAAATAAATTCTTTTTCCGGCAAAGATCCTCTTTTAAGCTCCTTGTAGCCAAGATAATCGCTCATATCCCGATAGTCCGAAAACAGCACGAAGGTATTGTCTTCTTCTCCCCGTAAAACGAATCTCAGCATTAGGTTGTCTGTTTGATAGGCGGCCAAAACCACCTCAGAACCGGCCTTAAAATCCATAGGGGATACGTCTAAACTGACGTTAAAGTAATTTTGGGCGATTTCATTGCCGGCCTTTATGGCCGCCATTCCATTTAAAACGAACGCGTTTTCGGAGAAATTGTACTCGGCGTTTTCTTTGGCTCCTTTACCTGTTTTGGCATGAACGCCGAAAGGGGATTCTATGATTGCGGAAACGGCGTATTCGGATGTTTTAGTTTTGTCCTCGGATACGATTTCAAATAAGATTTGTCCGTTTGCGCCGTCAAGCTTTGCGGTAACCGAGGCGTCGGAAACGTATTCTGTCGCGCTGATAATATCGTTTTCCTCCGTCAGCGCCGTGTATTCGCTTTCTGACAGAATTATCTTGCCGCCGTTCACTGCTTTTCCAGCGATCGACAGCGGCGTGAAGGTAACGCTGTCGGAAAGCACTTCAAGATTCACGGCGTAATCCTTTGTTACGCCGCTTTCGGCCGTAACCGAGAAGACGAGTTTGCGGCCGTTCAATGTAATCTGCGCATTTGCACCCTTGGCTAAAGTAAAATCGCATATTTCGGCAAGATTTTCGGCTGAGGAAAGCTCATTGTATTCGGGCGTAGTCAGCGTAACGCTTCCGCCGCTTGCGATTTTTCCCAAAACGCTATTGACGATTAGACCTGTATCTGACGACAGCGTTGGGGATTCGGGCTCGCGCGGTGGATCCTGTTGCGCGCCGCCTTGGCCGTTACATGCCGCCGCAAAAATAATGATCGCCGCAGCAAGCAAAAAAACTATAAATTTTTTCATCTTTTTCCTCCTTAGAGCAATTTTTTGTTTTTTTACGGTAAAAGTATTGAAAAATAATCGTAAAATAAGTATAATATAAT
>USBU01000171.1 GCA_900553005.1 uncultured Eubacteriales bacterium
TACGAGATGTAGCTCCGTCTCGTGGGCTCGGAGATGTGTATAAGAGACAGTGACTGAGGAGTATTCGGACAAGATAAAGGTAATAAGTCTTATATTTCCTTTGTTTTTCATAGCGGTCGCGGCGCTTGTGGTGCTTACTACCATGACCAGGCTGGTGGAGGAGGAGCGTTCGGTTATCGCCTGTTATAAAACGCTCGGCTGCGGCAATGCGAAAATAGCGTTTAAGTACGTGGGATTTTCGGCGGCGTGCTGTGCGCTCGGCGCCGTAATAGGAATTTTTGCGGGCGTATGGATACTTCCGGCGGCTATCTTTCCGGCATTTGACGCGCTGTTCTTTTTCCCCGAGCTGATCGAGGGGCTTCACGTCGGTATGGGTGTGATTTCGGGCGTTATAATGACGGTTGCGGCGGCATTGGTGACCGCTTACGCAGTGTTTAAGGATCTAAAGAGTAAGCCGGCCGAGCTTTTAAGGCCTAAGGCGCCTAAACCGGGAAAAAAGATATTCCTCGAGCACGTGCCGTTTATATGGAATCGCCTTAAATTCAAATATAAATCCACGTATCGCAATATTTTCAGATACGTCGGACATCTTATCATGACCGTCGTGTCGGTGGCTGGTTCGACTGCGCTTGTGCTGGCCGGCTTCGGACTGAGGGACGTGTCTCTCAACGAGGACGTCGGTATTCTGGCCGGTTTTGCAGATACGTTTGCGTTGATTTCCATGGTCATAATATTATTTGCAGCCGCGCTCTGCGTGCTTGTTATTTACAATCTTACCAACATGAACATAAGCGAGCGTAAGCGGGAAATAGCGACGCTTAAGGTTTTGGGATATCGGGATTCGGAGGTGTCGGGGTATATTTACCGCGAAGTTCTCATCATGGCGGTATTCGGCATTATAATCGGTTTGCCGTTGGGCTTCGGCTTGCTGTATTTCGTATTCGGATATCTGGATTTCGGAAGCGTAAGCATGGTTAAATGGTATTCCTATCTGATTTCCGCAATTCTGGTGCTTGTATTCGTAGGCTTTGTTGATTTACTTCTGTTTCGTAAGATTCGTAAAGTTGATATGAACGATTCGCTTAAAACCTTGGAGTAATTTATAAAAGTCTTTTGCGGCCGCCTTTGCCGGCTGGTCTTTTGCGGGGCTTCGTGGGATTAAATCAGCGTTTTGTGATTTTTTCTGTTTTATGATACGCTAAACGGCACGGAATATGCCGCCGTGCCGTTTTTAGTAACGTACAGATACGTTATTTTTTTTGATGGATTTTTCGCAGGGCGCGCAATGTGTCCGGATATTTACCGCATACAAAAAGCGGTCGCGTCCTGCTCGGGCGGGTTATATTGCAAACGCATTTCCGCGATGATTGGACAAGACTGCAATCAAAGTTCGATTTTTCTGTCTTTGAAATAATAGATTTTATCGCGCTCGTTTATTTCGCGCAGTATCCGGCACGGGTTTCCCACGGCGACGACTCCGCTCGGAATATCTTTGGTAACCACGCTGCCAGCGCCGATTACGCTGCCGTCGCCTATGCTTACGCCCGGAAGAATAATCGCGCCCGCGCCTATCCAGCAGTTTCTGCCTATAACCACCGGAAAATTGTATTGATAAACCTGTTCTCTCAGCTCAGGCAGAATGGGGTGGCCGGCGGTTGCAACCGTGACGTTGGGGCCGAACATTGTGTAATCGCCGACGTATATGTGCGTATCGTCAACAAGCGTAAGATTGAAGTTGGCATATACCGAATTGCCGAAATGAACGTGTTTTCCGCCCCAATTGCATCTCAGCGGCGGCTCGACGTAGCAGTTGTCGCCGATTTCGGCAAACATTTCCCGCAACAGAGATGCGCGTTTGTCCGGCTGATCCGGCAGCGTGGAATTATATTCGTACAGCTTTTTAAGCCTTTCCGTCTGTTCTTTCGTCAGCGTTTCGTCGTTGCAGTTGTAAAGCATTCCGCTGTGCATCTTTTCCCTTACGTCCATTATAAATTACCTCCGGCTTTGTTTTCAGGTTAATTATATAAAAAATCAAACGTTTAAGCAACAATATAAGCAGCATTGTCCGTAAAAGACGAAAAAATCCGCGCCGCCGAGTATAAGTCGTTCTGCGCTTGACCTAGTTGCGCGATTTTGCTATACTTAGCTGCGGAGGCTGGTTTTTATGAAAGTCAAGGCAGTAATATTCGATTTGGACGGTACGCTTTTAAATACGCTTACGGATTTAAGCGCAAGCGTGAATTATACTCTTGAAAGGTTTGGTTTCCCCTTGCGCTCAGAGCGCGAAGTCCGCAGCTATCTGGGCAACGGAATAAGAGCGCTGGTCGAAAAATCGCTGCCGGCGGACAAAAAGGACATGACGGACGAGTGTCTTAAGGTTTTTAAGGATTACTACGATATTCATAAGGACGACAATACCGCGCCTTACGATGGGATTGTCGATATGTTAAGGTCGGTTAAAGCGGCGGGACTGAAAACCGCTATAGTGTCCAATAAGTACGACGCGGCCGTGCAGTATCTGAAGGACGTCACCTTTTCCGGGCTTATAGATTTTGCTGTCGGAGAGGGTAACGGCATTGCCGCAAAGCCTGCGCCCGACGGAGTATGGCTTGCGCTTAAAAAACTGAACGCAGTAAAGGAGGAAAGCGTTTACGTCGGCGATTCGGAGGTGGATCTGATGACTGCTGAAAACTCCGGGCTTAAGTGCGTGGCGGTTACTTGGGGCTTCCGCGACAGGGAGGAGCTTATCCTCCGCGGCGCGAAAAACGTTATAGACGCACCGGACAGGCTTGCTTCTTTGCTGATAAGCGGCCGTATAGCGTAAGCAGCCATTTAAAGACAAGATATCTTTTCGCTTACAGTCGGCAAAATCGTCGCAAAGCTGTCTTATTGCGCCTGTTTCCGTTAGAGTTTTCCGCTGGTATGCGATTTTAATAGCCAAAACTGCGGTTTTATGCTAAAATAATTCGGATGGAATTCACGTCGGACAAGCTGTTGGGCAGAAAAAAACGGATTTGGGAGCTCGATTTTTTAAGAGGGCTTGCGATTTGCCTTATGTGCTTTGACCACTTCATGTACGATCTTGCGATACTGCCTTCGTTTTTTACCAATTTCGACGAGGTAATGACGCCCGGCATGTGGGAGTGGTGGAATATCGGCTATGAATTCAATACGTCGCTGTTCAGGGAAATTTGCCATTATATTTTTGCGGGACTGTTTCTTTTTATCTCCGGTATTAGCTGTACGTTGTCTAAAAATAATTTCGAGAGAAGTCTGCGGCTGTTTATTTTTGCCGGAATCCTTACCTGCGTTACCGCTCTTATCGATTCGTTTGCGTCGATGGGGGCGCTGATCGTATTCGGCATTATTCATTGTTTGGCGGTTTCGGTGCTGATTTACGCGCTTATCGATAAGTTTTTGAAAAACGATTGCTGGACGCTTATTTTCGGCGCGGTTTTAATAATAGCGGGCATAGCGATTCCATGGTATGAAATGGAATTTGTCCCGTTTGCTCTCGGCGACGATTTCATGACTTTTTTGCGGGCTGCGCTTGGATTTGTAAGAATAGGCTCCGATCATTTTCCTCTGCTGCCGTGC
>USBU01000172.1 GCA_900553005.1 uncultured Eubacteriales bacterium
CTTACGGCATGACCGACACCATGGGCAGGATGCACTCCGACGCGCAGTTCGCAGGCTCGTCCTCCGTTCCCGCGCACGTTGAAATGATGGGTCTTATAGGCATGGGCAACAATCCTATGGTAGGCGCGTCCGTTGCCTGCGCGGTTGCCGTTCAGGAAGCTATGTCCAAGTAATGCAAACTGACGGCCGTAAAAAACGCCGGCGTTTTGGCTTTATAAAATAATTTACGGGAGCGCGGGGCTTATAAAAAAGCTCGGCGCTCCGGTGTTTTTAGACGATTGACGGATCGGCGTTTTATAAAAAAGCAGCTTAAGCTTATGCCGTCTCTTTTGATCGGCGATTAACAGAATAAAACAACGCCCGTTCCTTTTTGGGAGGAACGGGCGTTTGCAATCCCGAACAGATTTTTTTACTTTTTCAGGTTTTTGTTGCAGCCGCAGTATTTCTGACGCGCTTCCTTAACCTTTTGTATGGGAGCGGGTTCGGTCTTATACATGCCGCGCTCGTTCATATAGAGAAAGGCGTCAAGCTGATCCTCGGCGCATTCGTTCATTTTGCTGCTGACGATATTGCGCAGATCCTCGCACGAAATTTCGCAAAGGGCCGTTCCGTAAAGCTTTATAAGCGACTTGTGCGAGCCGAGCACGTCGGAAATAATGTCGTAATCGTTCAGCTTGCACTGGTCCTGAGCAAATTCGGTGGCTTTGCTTCTGGAGCCCGGCTTGGTAGCTGTCTTTGACTTTACGGTCGAGGGCTTTTTGGCCGCGGTATTTTTGCCTGCGGCGGTTTTCTTTTGGGTAGTTGCCATTTTAAATTCCTCCGTTATTATTGATGGTTGTTCAGATAGTTAAGCAGCATCTGAAAGCGCGACTTGCAGTTGTCGGCGTAGTTGCCCAGCTTGGTTTTTAGCACCGGATCGCTGCACGAAGCCACATAATTGCAGCATTTCTTGTAGCAAAGCTCCTCGCTGTTAAGCAGCTCGCTAAGCTCCTGCAAAGTCTTTGTTGTCATTTTAGACGGCATTTGTTTTTTTCCTCCTTGGAAAGAAATGATAATATCATTATGCTCCGTTTGGCTCGTTTTTAAACAAAAAAAGAAAACATAGTTTTTTGGACCTATATGAACCGCGCAAAATAACTGGCGTTTTTTTGGATTTTGTGTTATAATTCTCATATGGGAAGGATTACGGAGGTTGTTCCTCAAAAGAAAAATAAGAACCGGGTAAGCGTGTATATCGACGGACAATTCGTATTGGGCCTTGACGCTTTGACCGCGCTTAAAAATCATGTTGAGCCCGGCGCGGAAATAAGCGAGGAGCGTCTTGAGGAAATCCAGCTTGAGAGCGAAGCGGGCGGAGCTTTCGACAGGGCGGTAAAGCTTGTTTCGTTCAGGCCGCGTACAAAAGCCGAGCTTAAAAGGTTTCTTGCGGATAAAGGTTACGCGCAGGTTGTCGTTTCGTCCGTGATGGATAAGCTTGCCGAGTACGGTTTTTGCGATGATTTCAAATTTTGCAGGGACTATGCGTCCGCTTATTCCGCTCGTGCCGGAATCAATAAAATTCGTGCGGACTTAATGCGGCTCGGCGCTGAAAGAGATGCGATCGACTCTGCGCTTGAGGAAATAGATTCTCAGGAGGACGAGGCGTTTGCCGCCGCAGAAAAGTATATCCGCACTCACGGGCGTTTTGACATGATAAAGCTTAAAAATCATCTTTACGCGCGCGGCTTTACGCGTTCGGATATAGCTGCTGCGTCGGACAGGATACGCGACTGTTATCAGCTTGACGACGATGACGCGCCGACAGAATGATATAAAATTACATCGGTTGGTTGCCGATGCGGACGGAGGCCTTTGAAAATGAATATTTTTGGAGAATATGTCGCTGCTCCGGACGCCGTAAGGACGGCGGAGAAGAAATTGTTTCGGGACGGAGTTTCCGAGGACGCGCTGATAGAGCGAGCGGCCGGAAAATTGGCTTCGGCCGTAAAGGCCGCGGCCAACAGAGAGGAGAAAATTATTGTTGTCGCGGGCGGCGGAAACAACGGCTGCGACGGGTTGGAATGCGCTCGTATTCTTAAAGCGGACGGGTACGACGTGTCGGTTTTTTCCGCAAGCGGCAAAAAAAATTCCGGAAACGCCGCAAGGCTGCAAAAGCTGTCCGGACTTGGCGTTCCGTTTTTGACTTGCGTACAGAAAGGACTTTATAAAGTCGCTGTCGATTGCGTGTTCGGCATAGGGCTTAGTCGCGCGCCTTTGGGCGACGAGGAGCGCGCAATAAAGGAAATAAACGAAAGCGGAGCGTATATAATATCGGCGGACGTGCCGTCGGGGCTAGACGCTTATTCCGGTCACGCTCCGGGCGTCTGCGTCCGTGCTGACGAGACGGTTACCTTTACCGCCGTAAAATGCGGTCTTATCATGGGAGAGGGACGCAATTTTACGGGTGAGATCAAGGTGGCGGACGTGGGCGTGAATTGTATTCCCGTCGGCCGTATTTTAAGCGCGGCTGACGCAGTGCTGCCAAAGCGCAAGCCGGTATCGCATAAGGGAGTTTACGGCAGAGTGCGCGTTGTAGGCGGCTGCGACGTAATGCCGGGCGCGCCGCTCATGTGCTTTGAGTCGGCGTTAGCCGCGTCTCGCGCCGGAGCCGGATTTGCGACGCTGTGCGTGCCCGAATCCGAAAAGGCGGCGTATTCGTCCAGGGTTAAGGAAACCATGCTTAATTTTCTGCCCGCTGAAAACGGCAGAATTAAATTCGATAAAAGCGCTCTCGACGCCGTGATGTCAGGCGCAGACGCCGTTGCGGTCGGATGCGGCATGGGGCGCGGCGGGGACGCCTTTAAAATTATCGAATACCTCATAAATAATTTCGACGGAACGCTGATAATCGATGCCGACGGATTAAACGCCGCTGCCGAAAAGCCTTCTGTGCTTTCGGAGCACAGGGGAGGACTTATTCTCACTCCGCACGTTGCGGAGTTCGATCGGCTGTGTCCGGACGACGGCACGCCTTATCTTGAAAGGATACGTTATTTCGCCGCGCGTTATAGGTTGAATCTGGCCGTTAAATCGGCGACTACCGTAATAACCGACGGCCGCGAGATGTATTTTAACGTAACCGGAACTCCGGCCCTGGCAAAGGGCGGCAGTGGCGACGTGCTTGCCGGGATGACCGCGGCGTTTGCCTGCGTAATGCCTGATTTCGACGCCGTTAAGGCTGCATGTTATCACTTCGGTCTTGCCGGAGAGCGAGCCTCAGCAAGGCTTGATTCGGTTACCAGCGTGCTTGCAAGCGACGTGATCATAGATATTGCGTCGGCGCGATAATTTTTTGTTAAGGAGTTGTGTTTATGAACAGAAACAGAATCATGTCTATTCTTGTGCCGGTAATATTTCTGGCGGCGGCAGCAGTAATGCTGATAGTTTACGGGTTATCTCTGCCCAAAACCGACAACGGAGAAAAAACTATTACGCTGGAAATCAAATACGCGGACAAGTCCTTTGTTTACGATGAGCTTACGACCGATAAGGGCACGGTACTGGAGCTGTCTCTTATACACATCTCCGAGCCCACGAGACGGAGCTACATCTC
>USBU01000173.1 GCA_900553005.1 uncultured Eubacteriales bacterium
GGCTCGGAGATGTGTAGAAGAGACAGGGAACAAGCTCTCATATTGTTGACCGCTTCTTTCGCTATCCTTATCTGCTCAGTAGGGCGCTTCCCGCTGTTGGAATGGTTCGTATCGATTATAACGGCAGGATTTTTCAGCCCTTGTTTAAGATATTCCTCACGCAAAAGCATTACGTCCTCGTAATGATAATTGGGCACGTTATTTCCATAAACGTCCACGCTTCCGCGCAAAATCGCATGCGCGTATTCGTTTCCGCCGGTGCGCACCTGTTTATTAAGATATTTAAATTCATTTGAAATCTGCGCCGCGTAAATAGAATTAAGCAAAACGGAAAAACTGCCGTTCATGGGATTTTTAAACCCGACGGGCGTATCGCTTCCGCTGGCTACCAGTCGATGCTGCTGATTTTCGGTTGAGCGCGCACCCACAGCAGTATAGGACAGCAAATCGTCGCAGTAAACCGTATTTTCAGGATACAGCATTTCGTCGGCCGCAGATAACCCCGTTTCGTTCATTACCCGCACATACATGTGACGTATAGCCAAAATACCGGCCTGAATATCCGTTTCCTTTTTATGCGGATCCGGACTGTGAAGCATACCCTTGTACCCCTCGCCTCTGCTTCTCGGCTTATTGGTATAAATACGCGGAACAATAAAAATTTTATCCCTGACTCTTTCAAAAACCTCGGCAAGGCGCGCGCAATAATCGCAAACCGAATCCTCGTTATCCGCCGAGCACGGACCTATTATGAGCAGCAAGCGCTTGTCTCTGCCCGATATTATATCTTTGATTACGGCGTCGCGGGCAAGCTTGCGGCTTTTGGCGTCAGCCCCCAGCTTAACCTTTTCCCGGGCTTCATCCGGGCCCATTATAACACGTACTTCTTCAAACATCGTAAGTAAATCTCCGCTAGATAATTTTATTTTCTGCCGCCGGTATTCAAAACCGCTCCGCGCAGTTCGTTGCGATTTGTTTTCAGCATGTTCAGAATGCTTTGAAAAAACGCTTCCGTTTCGCTGAACATCTCATCTAAATGTTCCTTTGTTTTCTGCACAAGCGCATCGCACTGACGGTAAGTTTTGTCAAGCATATCGCGCCCCTGTCTTTCCGCAAGCTTTATTACCTCCGAGCTTTCTGACAAATGGACGGCTCGCTCCTCGGCCTCCTTGATAATATTCTGAGCCACAGTATCGGCATTATCCAAAATCTTTTCCCGACTTTTTACTACCAGTTCAGCCTCTGTCAGCGCAGGAGGAAGCAATCGTTTTATTTCTTCGAATATTTCGACGCATCTGGTAATATCGACTCGCCTGTTGAACAGCCCTTTTCTTCCGTTAAGCTCTTCGTCCAATTCGTTAATAAGCTCAGTAAGATTCATGGCACACTCCTATTTAATTTCTTCGGCGGCCTCCTTGCAAACATATTTGCCGGCGTCGCCGCCAAGAGCAAGAATATCCCGTACCAAAGACCCGGATATATGAGAAAATTCACCCGACGCCATAAGATAAAGCCCCTCGACAGTCGCGTCCTGCGATCTGTAAACGTTAAACAGGTTTTTCTCATATTCGAAATCGACCGAATTCCTCAATCCACGCACGAAAACGCGCACGTCGTTCTCCTTCATAAAATCCACCAGAAATCCGCGAAACGGAACGACGACAACGTTTTTAAGCCCTTCAAGCGAAAGCTGAGCAATCCGTAAACGTTTTTTTAAGCCGAATCTGCACGCCTTGGTCTGATTTCCGTCGGCAACCGCAACGTACAGAATGTCAAACTGCTTTGCCGCCCGCGCAGCAATTTCGTAATGCCCAAGCGTAAACGGATCAAAGCTGCCTGCAAAAACCGCCTTATTATTCATTATGCGCGTCCTCCTTGTCGTATGATAAAAATGAGAGTATCGTATTTCCGCAAATGCGCTCGTCCTTTGTAAAATTCACCGAATCAACCGCGACGTCCGACGAATGCTCTATAACGAGCACTCCGTCCGCGTCCAAAACTCCGTATAAGTCCGTCAGCGCTATTATCTGCTTCTCATATCCGCCGGCATACGGCGGATCGGCAAAAATCACGTCGAATTTCCTTCCGTGCAATTTTTTCAGCGCAAACGCAAAATCTTTGTTATAAATTTCATATTCGCCGCTTAAAGCTCCGACATGCGCAAGATTTTGCTTTATCAGTTTGATGCTTTCCACATCACGATCTATAAATACGGCCTTTAACGCTCCGCGACTTAACGCTTCTATTCCCAAAGCTCCGCTTCCGCCGAAAAGATCGAGAACCGTAATATCGTCCTTAAATCCTTTGGACGCAAGAATATTGAAAAGAGTTTCCTTTATTCTGTCCGCAGTCGGCCTTACCCTGTTATCAGCCGGCGCATAAAGCTTTTTAGTTTTGAATTTTCCGCTAATGACACGCATATGGCTCCGTAATGCCGCGCATATCCTTTTTAAATTATAAGGATACGACAGCTTAAACAACAAGTTTTATTCGTAATTGCGAATTTCATTGACAATTTCGGTAGAACGTCCTTTTAATGCGTTAACTCCGTAAATGTAGCCGGCAATAAACGCCGCGGATATAATAACTGCGAAAACCGCAACGGATACAACCGAGAGCCAGCTGATAAAACCTACGTCCAGCTTCAGCAGCCCCGCGCCCATAAAAATCAGCGTCATGGGTATAAAAATCATAAGCATAGCGCCCTGAAGCCACTGTTGAGAAGCGGCCACTCCTATGACTGTAAGCAATACGGACGAAATCAAAAAAGGCAGAACATGCAGTACGGATTTAAATAGGTTAATATTTATAATTCGCTGCGAGTGAATATCCGACAAAATTGATTTGTTTTTTAGTTTATACTCCTTTTCTCCGGCATTTTTTCCCTTCTGGAACTCCACTATCGCAACGGGAGCGGTAAAAGCTATTCCTATAAGAATCTTTACAAAGCCGGGTACCTGATCGATAATAAAGATTACGCCGAAAATCGAAAATATAATTGTATAAAGATACATTCCTCCGGAAGAAAGCAGATATTCGACAACGGGTTTCCGCTCTTTGATATTCTGCACACCGGATCCGTTAGATATTTTTTTTACGGACATAATAAGCTCCTCCGAATGACGCGTGTGGGCGTAACAATCACGTCCAGCGGCACGTCGTGATCTTCTGTTTCTATAAAATCAAATTGCTGCTCGTCATACGCAAGACCGACGCTGAAAGTTTCGGCTTCCGATAAAAATCTGTCATAACAGCCTTTACCGTAGCCAAGCCTGTTTCCGCATCCGTCGAAAGCAAGCAGCGGAACAAGCGTAACGTCGATCCTGTATTTTCCGGAAGGCTTGTCCGCAGAAAATAAATTTTCTTTTAAGTCTACGGCAAGCAAAGCCTCATCGGAATAAATATTGCCCCAACGATCAGGAATAATTTTATCCGCAGGCACGGAAAGCAAAACGGGACGCATAATCCCTTGCGAGGTATGCGGCACATACAGCTTGACGCGGCCGATAAGCTTACGGATAATTTCTATCGTATCGACCTCTCCGTTCATTGACACATACAAAAA
>USBU01000174.1 GCA_900553005.1 uncultured Eubacteriales bacterium
GAGATGTAGCTCCGTCTCGTGGGCTCGGAGATGTGTATAAGAGACAGCTATAGTATCGTAAATGGCGCGGTGAGCCTGATCGTTTACGATACCGAGATGCTTTATGACCGTACCCAGTTTATAATTTCTAAGCCCTTTTAAATAACGCTGAGCAAGCTCAAGAGTATCCTCGCGGGCATTATTGAAATAAATTCCCATCGCTTTGCCCGAAGCGTTGATAAAGCCTATGTCAAAGTTCACGTTGTGCCCCACCAGCACGGTGTTCTCGGAAAACTTGTAAAAATCGGGCAGAACTTTGTCAATCGTAGGCGCCTGCGCAACGTCCGCGTCGGTTATAGAAGTAAGCTCGGTTATCCGCTCGCTTATATGCTCCTTAGGATTGATAAAAGTAGAAAAGGTTTCGGTGATCGCTCCGTCAACTACCTTGACGGCCGCCAGCTCTATAATTTTACATGTGTTTGTATCGATACCGGTTGTTTCGACGTCGAAAACGCAAAACGTTTTGCCAATAAGCCACTTTGACGGAGGCTTTATTACGTCAAAAATAGTAGCTTGTTTTGCCTCTATGTACTTTTCGGGCGCAATACATTTATACTCCCCGGCAGCTCGGTACTCGTTTTTATCGATTTCAAGATTTTCCGGAAGCGTGCAAAGCGACAAAGAATTAACAAACATGTCGTAAGTAACCTGTCCGCGAAACCGATTTTCTTTGAGGCTTCCCTTAACTACGACGTCCTTACCGTCCTTTAAATTAATAATGTTGCATTCGCCGTCCTTTTTCCGCGGAAAATACAAACATTTCAACGAACCGGTAGGATCGGTAATAGTGAACTTATAAAATTTTTTACTTTCGGTTTCTCCTTCCCTGGGTTTTCTCTGACACTCGCTGAAATCGCTTACCGTGCCGCAGTAAACGGCGCCCGAAATTTCCCTATTGGCGTCGCTGATATATCCCGCTCGGTCGTAAATAATTTTTCCCACAAATTCCTCGACATTCTGAGGAATAATGAAATGCCCGCCGGAAGTTTGATAGACGTAATTTTTAAGTTCATCCTCGGCAAGTTGTATGTAATCCTCTTTTTTTGACGTCTCATACTGCTCTATAGTAAAACTTACGGCTTCACAGTATGAAACGGCGAGCATTTTTTTTACATCCTCGACCAAGCCGCGCTTAAGCGCATAATCGTAAATATCCGAATCAACCTTAAGAATTACGGAAAAATCGTATTCGGCATTTTGTTTTACGATTATATTGTCGGCAAAGACATAAGGCGCAAGCGAAGGATAGCCGTTAAGAAAGCTTATGAGTTTTGCCCTGAAAAAATCCGCATCGAAATGACTTTTGGTGAGCTTTACAAAAACAGAGGCTTTAGAGCCAAGCGCCCTTGTGACCGCCTCCGTTATGCGATCGGTCTGGCTTCTAACGACAGACTCCTTTGCTTCGGGAAATATCATGTTGACGCGCACCGATTCGGAGCCTATCTCCACATCGACCGATTCCAGCACAAGATAATCGAATTCTCCTGTCGTAAGCTCGTTAAATTTTGTCATAAGCGAGTATGCCATATCGGTACCGTATATCGTCTCCTTTAGTAAAACGCGCGGAAAATACAACTCTCCGCGCTTATATTTTAACTTATTTTGTCCGCAAGCGCAAGTATTTCTGCGATTGCATCGGAAACGTTTATCGTTTTGATCGCTTTTCCTTTAAGAAAAAGCGCCGCTTTACCGTTTTGTCCGCCGCATAATGCGATATCTGCGTCGGCAGCTTCACCGGGACCGTTGACGACACAGCCCATAACAGCTATTTTCAAGCGTTTTTTAAAATGCGCAAACCGTTTTTCCAGCTCTTCCACAATGGGCTCCATGTCGTAATTACAGCGCGAGCAAGTAGGACAGGAAACAATTTCCACTCCGCTTTCGTCAAGCCGCAAGGATCTGAGTATAAGCCTGGCCGCCTCCACCTCGCGCACCGGATCGCCGGTAAGAGATACTCTTACGGTATCTCCGATTCCCTTGAAAAGCAACGCGCCGATTCCTATGGACGATTTGATTATTCCCCTCTGTCCCGAACCGCTTTCCGTTACGCCCAGATGCAGAGGATAATCGCATTTGCCGTCAAGTATTTCGTAAGCCTCAATCATGGTACGCACATCGCTGGACTTTACCGATAAAACTATATCGTAAAATCCGTGTCTTTCAAGAAGCAGCGCCGATTGCAGCGCGCTTTCGGCCAAAGCCATAGCTCCCGAACGCCGCGACGAAATAGATTTATCCAAAGAGCCGCCGTTAACTCCTACGCGAATGGGAATCCCGTTTCTCTTGCAGGCAGCCACTACCTCCGCCACTTTTCCGTCGCCGCCGATATTTCCCGGATTAAAACGTATCTTATCGAAGCCTATATCGGCGCAAGCTATCGCAAGCCTGTAATCAAATTGAATATCCGCAACAAGCGGCGACGACGTTTTACCTATAATGCCCTTGCACGCTTCCGCCTCCGCCATACTGCTGACGGCTATGCGCACTATATCGCAGCCGGCCGCTTCAAGCAATAAAATCTGCTTAAGCGTGCTTTCCGTATCCGACGTAGAAGTATTTGTCATGGATTGCACGGAAATCGGCGCGCCCCCGCCGATGACCAACCTTCCGACCTTTACAGCTCTTTTCATAAATTACGTAAAAATCCCCAATAAATCGATTACTATTACAAATCCGAACAGCAGGAGCAATCCAACCGTATGAATTATATTTTCGACCTTGCGGTTAATCGGCTTGCCGCGTATCCATTCTATGGCTGTAAAAACTATTTTTGAGCCGTCCAGCGCCGGTATAGGCAAAATATTGAATATCGCCAGATTTGCGGCTATCAGCGGCAAAAGAACAAGAAAGTTTCTAAGGTCCATCATACCCAGCTCGGCCATAAACCCTACCGTCCCCACAGGCCCGGTCATAGAAGTAATCGGCACGCTGCCCGTGATAAGTCCGCCAAGCGACGCAAGCACCAGAAAAGCAAGCTTTACGGTATAGGGCACGCAATATTTAAGGGCATACAAAAATCCGCATTTGACCGCCACGTTTTTAGGCGTAAAACCCAGTCCCACGTAATCAAGATTTTCCTGTGTATTGACTATACGCTTTACGGTAACCTTAACCTCGGTTTCGACGCCGTCGCGCTCTACCAAAAGAGTATACTCGCGCCCGACCGCCTTATCCTTTACAAGGTCGTCATACGACTTCATTATACCGATGCGAGTTCCGTCAACGCCGAGAATAACGTCGCCCGTCTTAAGCTCCTGACAATAAGGCACGTTTTCATCGTTGGTATATATAGTAGTAACTTCGGGCGCGGTGTACCCCACCGCCAATATAAAAATAAACGAAAAAATTATTGCCGAAACAAAATTAAATACGGCTCCGGACGCAAGGACTATTATGCGTTTCCAGGGCTTTTCCTCAACAAAAGACCGAGGCTTGGCCTCAGATTTTTCCCGAATAGGATCTGTCTCTTATACACATCTCCGAGCCCACGAGACGGAGCTACATCTC
>USBU01000175.1 GCA_900553005.1 uncultured Eubacteriales bacterium
TCGGAGATGTGTATAAGAGACAGATTATACAATATCCGCTGTTATTTGACTAGTATTTTGCCGGTGAATTTAAATTTTTCTTGCAATAGGCTTTGTTTAATGCTGTCATGCAAGGCTTACGGCCTATTATTAAGTTGACATTTTATTCCTATAATAATATAATAGCCGTGAAAAAAATAATTTTAAGGAGTTTTAGATTTATGCTGGATAACCGTATTGCCGTTTTGGCAAAGAATTTGGTCAATTATTCCGTTAAGGCCGGCAAGGGAGACAAGGTGCTGATCGAGGCTTACGACGTCGATTCGGCGCTGGTCACGCAGTTAATCAAGGAAATACGCAAAAACGGCGCTTATGCGTTTGTTGAAATGTATGACAGTAAGGTGCAGCGCAGACTGCTTATGGACGCGGACGAAACATACTGCAGCCTGCTGACAAAATATAACCGCGTGCGTATGGAGGATATGGACTGCTATATCGGCATCCGCGGCGCTTATAATTCGTTTGAATCCAGCGATGTGCCCGGCGAAAAAATGGATATGTATTCCCGCATATACTCGCATCCGATTCATCATGAGCTTCGCGTCTGCAAAACGCGCTGGGTCGTACTGCGTTATCCCAACGATTCGATGAGTCAGCTTGCCGGTATGTCCACTGAAAAGTTCGAGGATTTTTATTTCAACGTCTGTAACCTCGATTATTCCAAAATGGACAGGGCTATGACGCCGCTTGTAGAGCTTATGAATAAAACCGACAGGGTGCGCATAGTGGCAAAGGATACCGACCTTACGTTTTCGATTAAGGGTATCGGCGCGATAAAGTGCAGCGGAGCGTGCAATATCCCCGACGGAGAGGTTTATACCGCGCCCGTAAAAGACAGCGTGAACGGAATAATTACTTATAACGCGCCGTCGATTGAAAACGGAATAAAGTTTGAGCATGTTCGCCTTGAATTCAAGGATGGAAAAATTATAAACGCGACTTCAAATTACACCGATGACAGCAATAAAATTTTCGATACCGACGAGGGGGCTCGTTACGTAGGGGAGTTTGCGATAGGCGTAAATCCTTATATCATTCAGCCCATGGGCGATATTTTGTTTGACGAAAAGATTTCGGGGTCAATACACTTTACGCCCGGTTGCTGTTACGAGGATGCGGATAACGGCAACAAGTCCGCCGTGCATTGGGACCTTGTGCTGATTCAGACTCCCGAATACGGCGGAGGCAAGATTTATTTCGACGACGTGCTGATACGGGATAACGGCAGATTCGTGCTTAAGGAGCTTGATTGTCTTAATCCCGAAAACTTGATATAACGCTAAAAAAATATTGATTAAGACGTCGATTTCGCTTGTCAAAAATTTGAAAAACGGGTATTATATATAGTGTCGGACAAGTCTTGTCCGAGCAAAACGCAAAATACTATTTTTGGAGGATAGATTTTTATGGTAAAAGTTGGTATCAACGGTTTCGGCAGAATCGGCCGCCTGGTATTCAGAGCTAGCCTTGACAGAAAGGATATGACTGTCGTAGGCGTAAACGATCCGTTTATCGACGTGGCGTATGCCGCTTACATGCTTAAGTACGACACGATTCACGGTCAGTTTAACGGAACGATTGAGGTCGACGGAAACGCGCTGGTAGTAAACGGCAAGAAGGTTGTATTCTTTGCCGAGAAGGATCCTGCGGCTATCGATTGGAAGTCCTGCGGAGCAGAATATATCGTAGAGTCGACCGGCGTGTTCTGCACGACGGAAAAGGCGAGCGCACACTTTAACGGCGGCGCTAAGAAGGTTGTTATATCCGCGCCCGCAAAGGATAAGGAAACGCCTACCTTTGTGTGCGGAGTAAATCTTGACAAATATACTAAGGATATGAAGGTTGTATCCAACGCATCCTGCACCACCAACTGCCTTGCGCCTTTGGCTAAAGTAATCAACGATAACTTCGGTATTGTTGAAGGTCTTATGACTACCGTTCATTCGACCACCGCTACGCAGAAGACCGTCGACGGTCCTTCCTCTAAGGATTGGAGAGGCGGAAGAGCCGCTGCCGGCAATATTATACCGTCTTCTACGGGCGCTGCCAAGGCCTGCGCGCTTGTTATTCCCGAGGTTAAGGGTAAGCTGACCGGTATGTCCTTCCGTGTACCCACGCTGGACGTTTCCGTCGTCGATCTTACTGTAAAACTCGCAAAGCCCGCTACTTATGACGAAATCTGTGAAAAGATCAAGGAAGCCAGCGAGACGACGATGAAGGGTATTCTCGGATATACCGAGGACGCTGTGGTTTCTTCCGATTTCTATTCAGATCCCCGCACGTCCATTTTTGACAAGACTGCCGGTATCGCGCTTAACGACACCTTCTTCAAGCTTGTAAGCTGGTACGACAACGAGTGGGGCTACAGCAATAAGGTTCTTGAGCTCATTGCCCATATGTCTAAGGTTGACGCTCAGTAATAAAAAATCGTAGGATAATCAACTATGCACAGTCGGCTTTTACGCAGGCTGTGCATAATTTTTTATCAACGTCTGTCAATAAGGAGAATTACTCAGATGAAAAAATATTCAAAAGGACTTTATGCCGCGGCTGAAAAAAATAAAGTACTGATTTCGTCTCACCGCGGGCAGGCAGGTACAAATATTATAGAAAATACCGTGCCGGCATTTAAAAATGCGCTGCTGCACGGCGCGGATATTGTGGAAATGGATATCGCCATGTCCACTGACGGTAAATATTATACGTTTCACGACGGAAACGAAATGCGTCTGTTGCGTACCGAAAAAAATATCCGGACTATGACGAGCAAGGAAATAGAAAATCTGGACTACTATAACTATGAAGGAATGAAGTCCGGAGGAAAGGTAAATCGATTTGAGGATGTCCTGAAGGAGCTTAAGGGCAAGTGCTTTATAAACATCGATCGGTGCTGGGATTTGAAATGGCGGGATTTCAATTATCCTTTGGGCGCTTTTGAGCTTGTAAGAAAATACGGAATGGAGGAGCAAATAGTATATAAGACCAATATTAACGAATATTATCTGTCCCAAATGTCCGAACATGGCGTCGATTTAATGTATATGCCCATTGTATCCTCGTCGGAGGACGTTGAAAAAGCCGAAAGCTACGGATTGAATATCGTCGCCTTGGAGTTATTGTTTCCGACTGAGGACAATCCGATCATAAACGACGGCAATCTTGCTGCTTGGCATGATAAAGGATATCTTCTTTGGGCAAATTCGATCAACGTTTACGACGATTTTATTTTATCCGGCGGGCATGACGACGTTCATGCAATAAAGGATGGCACGGAGGCCTGGGATTTTTTGCTTGATAAGGGTATTGATATAATTCAGACCGATTGGCCTGCGGTGCTTAAAAATTATCTTAACGGAAAGTTCAGGCAAGCCTGAAAATTATTATTGACGAACATACGACAAATGCGACGGACGCCAGGCCGATTAAAAAGGCCGAGCGTCCCGTTTTTTGCGCCGTAAAAGGAAAGCTTACCGCCAGAACGACGGCTGTGGAAATCATGTCGGG
>USBU01000176.1 GCA_900553005.1 uncultured Eubacteriales bacterium
GAGATGTAGCTCCGTCTCGTGGGCTCGGAGATGTGTATAAGAGACAGAGTTATGACGGTAAAACTATCAAGGGATTTACGGATCTTGAGGGCTCTACGGACGCCAAATATCTTGCGGGCTCCAAAGTATCCAATCTTACGGCGGAGGACGGCGCGACCGTAACTTTATACGCGGTTTATTCTGACGAGGTTCAGGCTCTTGAGTATATTAAAGAGGGGACGACGATCGTCGGCTTTACCGGCTATGCCGAAAGCATAGAGCTTCCTGCCGACTGCACCGCAGTGGCGGACGGCGCGTTTGCCGGAGCGGCGTTTCTTAAAAACGTCGTTATACCCGATTGCTATACGTCGATAGGCTTCGGAGCGTTTGAGGGCTGCGACGGACTTGAAAAGCTTACAGTGCCCTTTATCGGTGGCGGCAGCGAGGACAGCGATTACCTTGCGTACATATTCGGTGCGTCGCGTTATACCGACAATCAATTCACCTACAGCTTTAATCTTATTACCGATGACGCCGGAAATATAATCGATACGGAAATCAACGAGGCTTCCGTTTCCGGTACGTTTTATATTCCCCGTACTCTTCGCGTGGTTACCGTAAATACGCCCATTGAGGAATTCGGAGAGGGAGCATTCTATTACGCTTACGGGCTTGAAAAGGTAGTGCTTTATACCTATGAGACGGAGCAGGGCTCGGGCGTTTACGATTACAGCGTCAAAAAGGTAGGAGCGCACGCCTTCGAGGGTTGTCATATGTTCGGATACGACAACGAAATTAAGGCTTACGTTACAGTGGAATGGATGCGCGCCGTTGAGGAATTCGGCGATTACGCTTTCGCTTCTTTCCTGGCCGGCAATTATTTCACGTCGCATCTCATGTACGTGGGCGAGCTGACTTCGGCGCGTACAATCGGTAACAACGCGTTTGAATATAATTCGCGTATCAGCGATCTTACATTCGGTGAAGAGCTTATTTCCATAGGCAACCGCGCTTTTGCGTCAAATATGTTCATGCAAAAGGTGGTGATACCCGATTCCGTCAAGTCAATCGGCGACGAAGCGTTTTCGGCCTGCGATTATATGGTCAGCGTCGAGCTCGGCGCCGGCCTGAACAGAGTGGGACGCTTTGCGTTCGCGCCCAACGTTTCGCTTAAGGAGGTTATATTCCGCGGCGATCAGGCGATCGTGTTCGGGCAAAACGCATTCCTCGGCATTGTCGAGGAAGACGGCGGTCTTGCGGTCGATCCCGACGGCAACTGCAACGAAGGACTGAAGTTCTGGTTCGTTTCCGAGCAGGGTAAAAACGCTAACGAAACCGCTTTGGCCGTTTATTCCAACGGCGGCAAAAGCCTTGCCGCTCCCGCAGACGACACCGAATATTATTATTTAAGCGGCTCAACCTACGGCTTTACCGTAACTTTCAGCGCGGGCAATACCGTTTATCTTAACGATCCTTACGGCAGATCCGGCTTCGGCCTGCCGTATATGGTGGGCGTGGCCGAAAAAGTCCCCTCAGAGCTGCTTTACGACGACGAGGACGTTTACGTGGTGGGCTTTATGGCCGATCGGCTGCATTTCTATATCCGTAAAACCGTTACTTATACCGGCAGATATTCTCATTACTACAATTATATTATTCCGTCCGTGTACGTCGCTCAGATAACCGATGATTTTTACGCCGGTTATCTTAAGGGAGAAACCGACGCTGTGGCATTCGGCGACGAGACGGCCGGCTGGTGCGTAAAGGAAAACATATTCGGGCAGATAACCGTTCTCAAGGACGGCAGACAGATTCAGCTCGGTTACGATATCGACGGCAATAAGCTTCCCGAGGAGGCTATCGCCGCCAACGGAGGCATTGCGCAGACCTATTCCAATCATTTGCCGCGCACGATAACCTATCGTCAGGCCAATATGTACTTCGATTCGATTCTGACGTATTACTTTACCTATATTCCCGCAGACAGCGACGTTGCCGGCACTGGAGTTTTCGGCGGAAGTCTGCTTCTTGACGAATCCAAAAGCGATATTGCCAATTACGGCAATTACGTTTACGGCAATTACGTATCCGCGGACGGCGAGAGCTCCGTATTCATTAACGGCGCTTCCGGCGAAATCGTTTTCGACGGTACGCTTCGTGACGGCAAGTCCATCGAATACGACGGAGATTTCACTTCCGATGACACTTACGCCGCGGTTTCCGGAACGGGAGAATTTGATAGGCCGATTTATTCGTCCTATAATCTTAACGACATTACGGTAAACGGTAAAACAGTTTCGGTCGAGTTTAAGGATTTCTATACGGGCGTTATGGATCGTACCGACAGCGCGCTTGTCAATTTCTATGCTATATGCGACGTTACCTACGACGGCGTAACCTACAGATTCTATAATGCCAAGTATTCGGGCTATCAGCGCAGCTACAGTCTGCGTTCAAACGGAGAAAAGCGCGGCGACTGCTATACGCTTATCTCTTACGAAAGACAGGTTACTTCCGATTTGGGCGACGGCAACCTTATAAGCGTCACCGAATATCCCGGCTATGTCGAATTTGAGGACGGATCAAGCGTTTATAAATTCGGTTCTTATTCGTCCGATTACGATCCGGAAACTGGCGAGCCTGCGTATGTGTTTACGTTTACGTCTTCCGGCGCGTCCGAAACCGTTATCGCCATCCTGACGGACCTTGATTTGGGTACGTTCACGGTAAAGGTTGGCGCAACCGACCGCGAGTATCTGCCGTTCTTCGAGGAGGAGGCGGATATGACCTTTACAAACGGCAGAGTGTCGATATATATGGACGGTTACGGTAACGGCAAGTACTTCATAGACGGCGTCGAGCAGTGGAGCGGCAAGTATTCCATCAATACTTCCGTAGCGGTTGCTAACGTATTTGTTACCGAAAACACCTATTATACGATGTACGAATACACGCTTGTAAGCTCTGACCGTGCGCATACGGTTTACTTTGCGCCTAATTTTTACGACGCTTACGACGGCACTTTAAAAAAGGGAGATATGCTGATCCCCGACGAGACGCGCAACAAAAGCTTTGTAAGCCGCGTTGAAGGCTCGTCCGGAGAGGACGTATATACCTCCGTTCTGGCGTGCTCCGGCTACGGCATGGCGATGCTGTATATCCTGACCGCGCCCGACGGTACCACGGTGCCGATAGATCTAGCCCAGATGTTTGCGCCCGGCATAACGTATGTCAATTACGAAAAGCGTGAAGACGGAAATTATGGCGTCTTTAACCTTATGGGAGAGGGACTGTTTATCTGCGAGCTTACCGAAAATATGGTACAGGTAAGCGATAATTCCTCTTACCGCGAGATGATTATCGGCGACGATTATGCGGGCTGGTGGTATGACAGGGTTGCCGTACAGATCAGCGGAAAGCTCAACCCCAATATGTACGATCTGTCTCTTATACACATCTGACGCTGCCGACGACTTAATAGG
>USBU01000177.1 GCA_900553005.1 uncultured Eubacteriales bacterium
TCATTACGCCGTATGCGCTTGAAAGCTGCCCCTTGCCGCCGTCAATGACGATAAGATCGGGCAGATAAGAAAATTTTTCGTCCTCCGCCGAGCGGCTGAGCCTGCGTCGGATTACCTCTTCCATGCACTTAAAGTCGTCAGCACCCTCTACCGTTTTTATCCTGTATTTTCTGTAATCCGACGGCGACGATTTTCCGTCGATAAAAACCGATTGCGAGGCAACCTTATCCACGCCGCTGATATTGGAAATATCGTAACACTCGATACGACGCGCGCTTTTTATACCGAGGATTTTTTTAAGCTGCCGTACCGCGCCCAGCGTCATGTCCTCCTCCCGGCGCTGCTTTTCCACCGACTTTATAAGGTAATCCGACGCGTTTGAGCGGGCGGTTTTAATAAGCCTCATACGCGCTCCCTTTTTAGGAAAACTTATGACGGGCGGCTTGCCGCCGAGCGAGCCGAGATATTCAGTAAGCGCCAAAACGTCGAATTCCTCCTCAAGGCATATTTCCTGCGGGAGTTCGTTATTTCCGCCGTAATACTGAGTCAGAAAAGCAGAATACAATTCCTTTGCCGACATGGAAGCGTCCGTAATACGGAAGTTTTTTACGCCCATCATCTTATTTCCGCGCACTAAAGCAACGGAAACGACGCCGTATTCTCCGCTGCCGGCGTAAGCAAAAGCGTCTATGTCCGTCACGTTGCCGAGGTTTGCCACAGTGCGCTCCCTCAGCTTTTTAAGCATACCAAGCTGATCGCGGTAAACTATCGCGCGCTCGAATTCCTCGCGCTCCACGGCGGCGTTCATGCGTTCCTCTATAAGCTTTTCCGCGCTGTCGTCGTACCCGGAAAGAAAACGCACAACCTTTTGCACGATTTCACGGTATTCCTCTTTGCTTATATAGTTCATGCAGGGCGCCGTGCAAAGCCCTATATGATAATTAAGACAGGCACGGTCTCTTTTACCCAGTTTTTTAGGACACGCGCGCATACGGTATGCGCTTCTTATGACGCCTACGATATCCCACACGTGAATGCCGTTGAAATACGGACCAAAATATCTCGCGCCGTCGCGTCTGACTTTGCGCGTAACCTCGACCGTCGGGTAATCCTGTTTAAGATCTATCTTGATATAAGGACTGTGCTTGTCGTCCTTTAACAGAATATTGTAATGCGGCTTGTATTTGCGTATCAGATTTGCCTCAAGCGCCAACGCGTCCTTTTCGGTAAGCGTTATTATATAATCGAAATCGGCTATGTTGTCCACCATGGCCTGAACCTTGGCCTGTTTTACGGACTTGTTGAAATACTGCCGCACTCTGTTTTTCAGCACGACAGCTTTTCCTACGTATATGATATCGCCGCCTGCGTCGCGCATTATGTAAACGCCGCTGTTTTCGGGCAGATTTTTTATTTTTTCCTCTAACGTCATACGCTTAATCGCCGCGCGCGGAAAACGCGCAGCCGCAATAATTTTGCCGGTACAGCTTAAGTTCCTGCGACAAAGCAAGAGATCTTAAGTACCCGTTGCGCTTTTTAAAATCGGCCGGAATCCACTTGACCCCCGTAGCGCTCTCGATTTGAAGGCCAAGCTCGTTTATCAAAGCGGCGTCCTTGTGCGGACTGACCGTAAGCGTAGAGGCAAAAGCGCCGAAGCCAAGCTCCTTGGCCTTTTCGGCCGTTTTATAAAGCCTTAATTTAAAACACGCAGCACAGCGGCCGCCACCCTCAGGCTCATTCTCCAGTCCCTTGACCACCCGCAAAAACTCCTCCGGACGGTAATCCTCCGTCAAAAGATCGGTTTTAAAATGAGCCGCTACTTTGTTAAGCTGCTCTAACCGTCTGAAATACTCCGCTTCCGGCCAGATATTCGGATTATAGTAATACAGCGTCGGCTTTGCCGATTTCAGCACTCGCTCCGTCACAGATGTAGCGCACGGCCCGCAGCAGCAGTGCAACAGCACGGAGCCGCATTCGGAAAGCGCAGTCTCGGTCAGTCTGTCCGCTTCCCTTCCGTTCATTTTCCGAGACGCTTTTCGATGTAATCAACAACGTCGCCTACGGTCGCAAGACTTTTTGCCGCCTCGTCCTCGACGGTAATTCCCGTTTCATCCTCGAGATTGAACAAAAGCTCGACAAGCACAAGCGAATCGGCTTTCAAATCCTTTTTTATATCGGATTCACGAGTTATTTCCTCTACGTTCACACCAAGATACTCGGCCAGCATTGCCGCAACCTTTTCAAACATTTGCTTTTCTCCTTATAATCAGTTAATTTATTTACCCTTAGGCTGAATGACATTTTTATAAAATCAACGAGGTATCTCCGCCGAAACGCAGCTCCCCGACGTCCATGGCAATCACAGCGGCCGCGGTATCCGATACTGTTTCCGCTATCTGAACTCCGTTTATAGAAGTATAAACGGAGCCGTTTTCCGCGGCAACGCCCGAAGCCGAAAGCAAAGTCAGTTGTCCCGGCGTCCAAATGAAGGAAGCCGACCTGCCGCCGTAATCAAAAGCGACCGTAATGCGTTTTTCGGTTACGTTGTTTTCGGTAATTTCATCGCGCTTAAATGAAAAATCCGGACGAGTTATCGCTGAATTTGCGGGATTGTCCAACGCTTTATTCAAAAGCGCCGCAATTATTCCAGAGGGAAGCACATAGCTCATCCCGCTGAGCGCGCTGCCGTCCGCCGTGCTTTTCCGCCTGCCGACGCCCATCCCGATCACCCGTCCGTCGGCCCCGGCCGCAAGCGCCCCGCTGCAGCCCGGATTCATATCGGCAGTAACTCGCGTCAACGGCTTATAATAGCCCTCGGCAAGCTCTATCTCCTCCGGGACGCTGACAATACCGTCAAACGCGGCTATACCCCGCCCGTCGGCATTGCCCATTACCACTACGCTGTCGCCGGTCTCGGGCAAAACAAACTTAAGGCCGGCAAAGCCCGCACTTGAATTTAACAAATCCTTAGCACGGCTTTTGACGGCCAGCCTGAAAAACGCCACGTCGAACTGTACGTCGTAGCCTATGGTTTCCGCGCCGCCGATAAATTCGTCGCTTCCGGCAAAACGAAACTCCACCGCGCCGGCATCGTAGCCGGTCACGTGATAGCAAGTCGCTATGACCACGCTTTCGCCGTCGTTTACAAGCACAATGCCAGTGCCGTAAGTATTGCCGCATGAAATCTCAACGACGTTATCATTATATGCGGCGCAGATTTCCGCCGCGGAAGGCAGTTCCTCCGAGACGGGCGCAGACGGCTTATCCTTGCAGGAAAACAGCGCCAGCGAAATCACCGCCGCCGCAAAAACGGCCGTAAGCCGCACAAAAATAATACGTAAACAGCGCTTATCCATATGGCCGATTATATCACACTTCATGAGAAAAGTAAATATAATTATTACTGTCTCTTATACACATCTGACGCTGCCGACGACTTAATAGGTGTAGA
>USBU01000178.1 GCA_900553005.1 uncultured Eubacteriales bacterium
TCTACACCTATTAAGTCGTCGGCAGCGTCAGATGTGTATAAGAGACAGCTATAATTCTGATACAAAGAGGTAGCGCTCCTGTTATCGACGGCTCTCTAACGCTGAATATCGGCGCGTCGATGATTTTGCTTTCGCGGATAGCTCGCGCCGGATAAAACGCGGTTATATCCTCGGTTGTGCTTATAATATACTCAGTAACCTCCAGATCCGGATTTTCATTCAGTCCGTTGCGTTTTACTATTTCCGCCATAAGCTCAACCGAACGCTCGGTAATATCCTTTTCCGTATTGCCGTCCACGGTAGTTGCTCCGCGAACAGAAAAAACCTGATTAAGCATAAACTTCTCCTATAAATAAATTTCGGCAGCGCTTCTTCCCGCGCAAAAGCCTGTCGAAAGCGCAATCTGTATATTGTATCCGCCTGTAAGCGCGTCAACGTCAAGCATCTCTCCGGCAAAATACACCCCCGGCGAAACGCGGCTTTCCATAGTTTTGGGATTGACCTCTCTTACGTCAACGCCGCCGGAAGTGACTATGCCTTCTTCGACGGCCCCCAAAGCGGAAATATCAAATTCCAATCCCTTCAAAAGCCCGACAAGTTTTTCTCTTTCGGCTTTGGTCACCGAATTCACCGGCTTTTCCGGCAAAATACCCGACAGTTTAATTATATACGGAATCATGCTTTTTGGCAACATTTCATCAAGAGAGTTTTTAAATTGTTTATTTTTAAACTTCTCGAAATCGCCAAGCATCCTTTTATCCAGCTTTTCGTAAGATAAAGCCGGCTTAAGATCTATCTTCATTTTAAGTTCGGACAATTCTTCCCTGTTAATTAAACTGCTCAAAGACAACGCAACCGGTCCGCTCACTCCGCGCGCGGTAAAAAGCATTTCACCGAAAAGAGAGTACTCTTTTTTACCGTCAGAAACTGAAACCGTAACGTTTTTTAAAGAAAGCCCCTGCAAAGGTTTTACGTCCTGCACGAGAATAATCGGCACCAGTGCGGGAAGCAAAGGAGTAACTCGATGTCCGAGCGCGGCTGCCAATTTAAATCCGTCGCCGTTGCTACCCGTCGAAGGATAACTGACGCCGCCGCAGGCCAGAATAACTTTATCAAAAATATTTTTGCCGCTGCGCGTAGATACAATAAATTTACCCTCGTCGCGCTTTATTGCGTCAACGTTTTCATATACAAACCTAACTCCGCTGCGATCGGCATGTTTTACAAGCGCGGCCGTGACGTCGCTTGCTTTATCCGACAACGGAAAAACGCGGTTTCCCCTCTCAACCTTCGTACTCACCCCGTTGCTATTTAAAAGCTTGACCGTGTCCTCCGGAGTAAAGGCGAACAAAGCTCCGTAAAGAAATTTAGGATTTCTTACGACCTTCTCCAAAAAATCGCGCGGCGAACACAGATTGGTTACGTTACACCTGCCCTTTCCGGTTATATACAGTTTTTTACCCGGCTTTTCGTTTCTCTCCAGCAAAACGGTTTCCACACCATGAGCCGCCGCCTCCGCCGCGGCAAGCAAACCGGCCGGACCGGCTCCCACAACGGCAATTTTCATAGACTTTCTCCTTGATTGTTTCTAATTGTCCAATAGCGCCGCAACAACAATTCTAAATTTCGCGTCAGCATGAAAAACTTGCCTTAGCCGAAAGTCCGAATTAACTTGCATACGGCGTCACTGCAATATTTTTAACGCATGCTTCAAAAATTATTACCGAAGCTGACGCGTTGTTTTTCGTATTGAAGCATATTACAATTTTCAAACGGCAAAATATTGCAGACAGTCCGATAAAATAAAACCGCCGCTTATGAGAATATGCTGCGGCGGTTATTTTAATGTTCAGCCGTACTAAACGGGATGTACCATAGATTCGCTGTCGTAAACGGTTTTATCTATCCCAAGCTTAGCGGCCTGACGACGCTTGAAGAAAGGAATAGCAAGCTGCGGGAACAGCGCGTATGTCAGCACATCTTCCTCGCTCTCGTAATACTCCGCGATTTCCTTACGGTAATTGTCAAGCTCCGGCTTGATATTGTCCGCAGGACGGCAAGTAATACGTTTTTCGTCTCCGATAATTTTCTTTATGACTGCGGCGTCCGGTTCAACCGGCAGCTTGCCGTACTCTCCGAGCAGTATTCCCTTAGTCTCCTTTGTTACCATCTTGTATCTTTCTCCGTTCAGCACGTTCAGCACTGCCTGAGTGCCGACAATCTGGCTTGAAGGCGTTACAAGAGGCGGATATCCGAGATCCGCGCGCACTCTGGGTACCTCCTCCAACACTTCGAGAAGCTTATCGGACGCGCCAGCCTGCTTAAGCTGAGAAATCAGATTGGAGAGCATTCCGCCCGGCACCTGATAAATAAGCGCGTTGACGTCTACCTTAAGCACCTTCGGGCTTAAGAATCCGTCCTCGGCAAGACGCGCGGCAACCTTATTGAAATGCTTGGTCAGCTCGTTAAGATCGGAAAGTTTTATACCGGTATCGTATTTGGTCCCCGCAAGCGTGGCAACCAAAGACTCCGTTGCCGGCTGGGACGTACCGTTGCCCAAAGGCGACAAGGCGGTATCGACAATATCGCAGCCGGCCTCGATAGCTTTTAGGTTTACCATATCTCCGGTGCCCGCGGTATTATGCGTGTGCAAATGCACCATCGTATCCGGCCTGAGCTTATCCTTAAGACGCGAAACCAATTCATATGCGTCGTAAGGAAGCAGAAGATTGGCCATATCTTTGATACAGATTATATCCGCGCCCATCTTTTCCATTTCAACGGCAAGATTGACGAAATAATCTATCGTATGAACCTTGCTTGTCGTATAGCTGAATGCAACCTCGGCGGTACCGCCGTACTTTTTGGTGGCGTCAAGCGCCGTTTTAATATTTCTGACGTCGTTCAGCGCGTCGAAAATACGAATTATATCCACGCCGTTTTCAATGGATTTTTTACAGAACAGATCAACGACGTCGTCTGCGTAATGTTTATAACCCAGCAGATTCTGCCCTCTTAAAAGCATTTGCAGTTTAGTGTTGGGTATAGCCTTTCTGAGCGCGCGCAGCCTCTCCCAAGGATCCTCGTTGAGATATCTCAGGCACGAATCGAACGTAGCTCCGCCCCATGCCTCCAAAGCATAAAAGCCAGCCTTATCCAGCTTGTCTGCGACGGGAAGCATCTCGTCAAGCCTCATACGAGTCGCCGCCTGCGATTGATGCGCGTCGCGCAATATCGTTTCCATTATTTTAACCATAATAATAACTCCTTAATTTTAACCTTTAGAAAATCGCAAGGAATACGCCCGCCGCTACGGCCGAACCGATAACGCCCGCAACATTGGGGCCCATGGCGTGCATAAGCAAATAGTTTGTCGGATCATATTCCTGTCCCACCTTCTGAGAAACGCGCGCTGCCATAGGA
>USBU01000179.1 GCA_900553005.1 uncultured Eubacteriales bacterium
CGTGGGCTCGGAGATGTGTATAAGAGACAGCCGGGCGGGAGTCGCTTTGAAGGATATAGACGCAGTGGCCGTTACATACGGCGCGGGACTTGCCGGGGCTCTGCTGGTCGGCGTTACTGCGGCAAAGTCGCTGGCATACGCCGCAGGTCTGCCGCTAATAAAGGTTAATCATATCGAGGCGCATATAGCCGCAAATTACGTTGCGTTTCCCGAGCTGGAGCCGCCGTTTTTGGCGCTTGTCGCAAGCGGAGGCCACACATCTATTATAGACGTGGCGGGGTTCAATTCGTTCAGACTGATGGGAGCGACAAAGGACGACGCTATCGGGGAGGCTTTCGACAAGACGGCGCGTCTTTTGGGACTGCCTTATCCCGGCGGGCCCGAGGTGGATAGACTGAGTAAACTTGGAAAAAACAATATAGAGTTCTTTCATGGCAAAAAGCCGGTTAACAGCGATTTTTCGCTCAGTTATTCCGGGCTGAAAACCGCGGTCGTAAACTATATTCACAATGCACGTCAGCGCGGAGAGCAAATAGTTATCGAGGACGTCTGCGCTTCATTGACTCACACTGCCGTGGATTTGCTGACCGATACGGTTCTTGCCGCGGCGGAGAAATCCGGCAGGGAAACAATCGTACTGGCGGGAGGAGTCGCAAGCAATTCTTATTTGCGGGATTCGCTGCGGCTTAAAGGTGAAAACGCCGGATATAAGGTACTGTTTCCTCCGCCCGTACTCTGTACGGATAATGCCGTAATGGTTGCTTCGCGCGCTTATTTTTCCGCAGCGGAGGGCTTTGATTTCAGCGACCTGACGCTTAACGCAAGACCTAATTTGCGGACGGGGACAGAGCAATGAGCGCGAGAGTAGTGGTCGGAATGAGCGGCGGCGTTGACTCGTCCGTTGCGGCCATGCTGCTTAAGCGGCAGGGTTACGATGTGATCGGCCTTTTTATGCACAACTGGGAGGAGGAAGACGGCGGCTGCTGTACGTCCGCCGAGGACTGGGCGGACGTAGTGGGCGTTTGCGGAAAGCTGGGTATTCCGTGCTATTCGGTGAATTTTGCCGAGGAATACATGAATCGCGTATTCGCCTATTTTCTGTCCGAGTATGAAAGAGGCCGCACGCCTAATCCGGACGTATTGTGCAATCGAGAGATTAAATTTGCTCCTTTCAAGGAATACGCAATGTCGCTGGGAGCGGATTTTATTGCGACGGGACACTATTGTGGTACCGCAAAAGAGGGCGGCGTGTCCGTACTTAAAAAAGCGGCGGACACAAATAAGGATCAGACGTATTTTCTGAATCAAGTCACAACAAAGCAGCTTGAAAACGTTATTTTTCCTTTGAGCGGAATGATGAAATCCGAGGTAAGAGAGCTTGCCGAGCAAAACGGGCTTGTGACGGCCGGGAAAAAGGATTCGACGGGGATCTGCTTTATCGGAGAACGTAAATTTCGCAAATTTTTATCCGAGTATCTGCCGGGTAAAAAGGGCAGGATTCTGGACGTAAACGGCAGGGAGGTCGGAGAACACGACGGGCTTATGTATTATACGCTGGGGCAGCGCAAGGGGCTGGGTATAGGCGGCGTTAAGGGCGAGGAGCAGGAGCGCTGGTACGTAGTCGAAAAACGCCTGGACGACAATACGCTTATCGTGTCCTGCGGGGAGGGCGAGGAGCTTTATTCCCGCGCGCTCAAGGCTGTCGGACTCAATATAATAGGTCCTTGGGAAAAAACAAGCTTTTCCTGTTCGGCAAAATTCAGATACCGCCAGCCTGAACAAAAGGTTTTTGCAAGCATAGACGGCGGCAGTCTGTATATTGAATTCGATCGGCCTCAGCGCGCGGTCACGCCCGGCCAGTATGCCGTGCTTTACGACGGCGACAGATGTCTGGGCGGAGCAGTGATCGACGAGGTTTTTAAGTGAAATTGTTTATCGGCGCGAATGGTGCTTTTGCGCCGATTTTTTATATGCTTTTTGCTGCTTATGGGCGGACAGCGGCCGCGGTTTAATACGACAAGCTGATTGTTAAAACGCGGCCATTTGTTTTCGGCCAAATAAAAAGACGGCCTGATTTTTCGAGGCCGTCGCGTTTCGTAATTTAATTTCGGTTTTGCTCTTCGGCGTTTGACGATAATGCCGGCGTAAACGCTAAAGATTAACCTTCTCGGCAATATCGAGCCTTTCTTTTATTTCTTTCCATCGGTTTTTCTTACCGGTTGTTAAATTCCCGTTTCTGTAAACGCCGTATGTTTTAGTTTCGCCCCTGTGCGAGGAGGAAAGCTTAGGTCCGGTTTTGGGCTCGAATGCCACCGCGTAGGCGCTGCCCCCGAGCACAGAACAGGAGAACAGTCCCATGCGGCCGGTTTCGCATTCAATGTCCGGCATACGCTCCTCGGTTTTTTTTCTCAGTATTCCGGTAGCCGAGGTCTGGCTTCCGGCGGAAAGATAAATCTTTTTCGGGCCGGCCTTGTATATCGCGTTGGACAGTTTTTCTGTCGTCATGGCGTTGCCTCGCGTCCGGTATGCAACGGCAAACATTCCTCTTGCCGTCAGTTTTAGTACGGATTGTATTTTAAGCAGGCCGCCCGGCTCCGGCTGTCGGCTTATTTTGCCCAGTCTTTTCAGGCTGTCCGTGTTATGCGGGATAAACAGCGCGGTTATGTTTTTGGCGCGGCGCGTAAGTTCCACATACGCCTCCGAAGCGCTTGCGCCTTCGTCGCGCAGCTTTATGGCCAATTCAAGCAGAGGCTGCATGCCTACCGAAAAGGACCTTGTGTCCACGATATATATTTCGCTTTTGGGAAATTTTAAAAGCTCTACTTTGACCGCTTTCATCGCGCAGTCATAATCGTCGGTCAAGTAGGAGTTCATCGTAAGATGGACGACGCTTTTAACTCCCTTTTCCAATATTGAATCAAAGTGAGCTTCGTAATCGATGTGCGTGGGCGTGTCGCGCGTCAGCGTTTTTCCTGATTCGATCAGCTCCACGACATTGTCGTAGTCGTACTCGTACTCGAGTCTGTCGGCAAAAGGTTTTCCGTCCATGCGGTAATTGCTTTTGAACCAGTAAACTCCGTAGGCGGACAGCTGAGCGGCAGATATATCGCATGCGCAGTTTATCGATAAGGCAAATTTCATAACACTGATACCCCCTTTGGCTTGTTGCAAAGTCGCCAGCGCAATTTTATTATACAACCAAGTTTGTTATTGCGCAATTAAAAAAGCGCAATTTTTCAGTCTTTTAAAAAAAATTTAATTTATAATGTCTATAAACGACCGTTTTGCGTGTTTTTAAGCGTGTTTAGATATTTATACAACAGCTTGCTTGTTAATTTATATAGCTTTTCGATTTTTATGTATTAAACCTGTCTCTTATACACATCTCCGAGCCCACGAGACGGAGCTACATCT
>USBU01000180.1 GCA_900553005.1 uncultured Eubacteriales bacterium
GTCTCGTGGGCTCGGAGATGTGTATAAGAGACAGGTATATAATAAGGCGTTTCACATGTCAAGCTGTCGGAAAGATATAATAAAAATTTACATATTTATGTAATAAAATACGATAATGATTGCGATACTACCGGTATAAGGAGGACAGCGGCGCGGCGGCCGCAATTTAAATCAAAAATGGAAACCAACGGAATTATAAGAAGAATAGACGACCTCGGACGAATAGTTATCCCGCGCGAATACAGAAAGCTTCACGGTATTGATCTTGGCGATCCTATGGAAATAACCGCTTTATCCAGCGGAGACATTCTTATCAAAAGAGTGGATACCAGCGGAGAACTTATTAAAAACGCCAACAAGGTGGCCGGAGCCGTGGCGGAAGAAATGCGCGGCACGCTTCTCGTTTGCGATTTCGACAAATGGCTTACGGGCTTCGGCGACAGAAAAAACGAGTTTGTCGGAAAACCGCTGACAAAATGGGCGTCAAAGCTAATTAAGGAGCGCGAAACTTACGCCGGCGGAGGCGAGCGCGAGGGGGAGCTGATCGGCTCGGCGGCGGACGACCGCGTAGCAATGGCTCCGGCTTTATCCGGCGGCGACTGTTACGGCGGGCTTTGCATTGTTTCGGACAAGGATATTTCCGACGAGGAATATAAGCTTATGAAGCTGGCCGCAAAAATAATCGGTGAATATATGCAAAAATACTGAAAGATAAAAAGCATCGGCGTGTCTACCGATGCTTTATTTTTTTACATAGCGCTCCGACAAAGGTTTTTAAGACGTAAGAAGCCGGGGCGCTGGTAACGAAGTTACAATATCAGCTCGGTGACTCCCGCTTCAAGCCTTTGTCCGGTTAATTTCAGCACGGCGTTCACTCCGTCGGGCACGGATACCGTAAGACGGATTTTATCGCCTTCACGCCGCCACTCGACTTTAAGCTCGCCCAGGCCGGCGTAAATATGCGTGGCCTTGACATAGTCGAGTTTCTTTATAAAATGCGGATCGATGACAACGTCGGTATGGGCTGTCAGTTCCGGATTTATCCTCAGGCCGCCGACGCATTCGTAAAACCAGCCGCTTACGTCGCCCCAGAAATGATGATTTAAAGACCTTGCTCCGCGGAGCCCGTTTTCAAACAGACACCTGGTGTTCGGGGCTAAGACGGTCAGCTTGCGGAAGGTTTCCCACAGCGTGGTCGCGCCCAGAAGCGCGTGGTAAGCATACGACGGAAAATCTGGCCGCGTAATCATGCGGTACGCAAGCTCGGCTTCTCCCAGATCCGACAGGGTCCTGAACAGTACTCTTGCGCCCAGCACGCCCACCTGAAAGTGTCCGTCGTATTTTTCAATCAGCTCTTTAAGTCTTTCCAGCGCTTTGGAAAGCTCGTCTTTGTCGAAAGCGCCGTAGTACATGGCCATAGCCTGACCGGTCTGAGACGCGGGGACGACCGATTTGGTTTTTGCGTCGATATGTTTTTTGCGGAAGGCGGCTTTAAGTTTGCCGTAAAGGCTTGCGCAGTCTAAAGCTTTTGATTTATCTCCCGACGCCGTAAAAAGCCGTTCTGCCATGGACGTAAGGTTAAGCAGGGTAAGTGTGTCCGATACCTCCAGCGGGGTGCTGTATCCGCCGCTGTTCGAGTCGTTGTTGACCTCGCACCAGTCGGTAAGCCCGTATTCCGCCAGTCCGTCCGCGTTCAGCTTTGACGGTATGTACTTTATATATTTGTAAATCGCGTCGCTGCATTCCTTAAAGCAGTCGAGATTGCCGTTTATTCTGTAAAGCATATACGGCACGGCGACGATAGCGACGTCCCAGGCCGGACCGTTGCCCCAGTCGAATCCCCAGCCGCCCGTCGGCACGATTCCGGGCAACGCGCCGTCTTCGCGCTGAGCCTTGACTACGCATCTCATCCATTCGCAAAGAGCGGCTTCCGCGTCGAAATTCATTAAAAACTGCTGAGCGGACAGCGCCGCGTCGCCCATCCACCCGTTTTTTTCGCGGTGCGGGCAGTCCGTCGGAAAATAATAAAAATTGGAGTAATCGGATCTGAGAGTGTTGGCCTGTATTCTGTTTACCGTTTCGTCGGAGGTGATAAATTCTCCTCGCCGGGCCATGCTGCAGCTCATGACCGAATATGTCAAAAGTTCAAGGTCGGCCTGCTGGGGTTCGATGTTCCAGACCTCGGCGTAGCGGAAGCCGAAATATGTAAAAAACGGCGTGTATTCCTCTGTGCCATCGCCCTTAAGAGTATATTCCATCTGCTGTATGTAACCCTTTACGGTTTCCGAGCCGAAGGAAATATTATCCTGCTCGACGCCTTCCGCATTGGCGATTTCCCCGAAGGTTACGCAAACGGTTTGCCCGCGACGGCCGGAAATTTTGAGCCGCGCGACTCCCGCGTTGTTTTCTCCGAAATCATAGACGTATGAGCCGGACAGCGTTCGAGTTATTTTGACCGCCTTAAGCTCCTTGTACGGAAGAATGGGCGGCGCGGAGCAAATGCGCTTTTCCCCGCGGTTCGTTTCGGCTTTAACGGGCTCGGTCCAATCCGAGTCGTCGAAGCCCGCTTTATTCCAGCCGGGAAGCTCAAGTCTGGCGTCGTATCTTTCTCCTGCGCGCAGGTCGTCGAACGTTACCGGAGACGGATGGCCGACAAAAGCGTCCGATTCAAACAAAAGCCTGCCGTCGGCTTCAAACGCCAGCGCAAATTTCGGCGCTGAACGGAAGGGATTTTTATGAAAATCCCATACGCGGGTATTGCAGTTCTGCATGCCGTTGCCCAGCATTACACCTATTACGTTTTCGCCCGGCGTAAGATATTGCGCAACGTCGTAAGCGTCGTAATAAAGCATATCGTCCGGATTTGATATATACGGCGCCAGCGCGCCCTTCGTAATATTCTTTCCGTTTACCCAAAGGACGTAAAATCCCAGACCGCATATCGTGATCTCGGCTTTTTTCGGAACGGAGCTTAGCGTAAAGCTTTTTCTGAAAAGCGGCGCGGCCACGTGACGGCCTATGGTATTGTATTCTTCCGTGAGTGCAACAAACTTATCTGACAGCATACGGAGTCTCCTTATTATAATAGTATCGATATTATACCGCCTGCCGCTTTAAGCGGTCAAGTGCGTCGTACCTATTCGGCCGAAATGACGAAAAACCCTACTTAAAGCGACGAAAAACCCGGTTATATAATCGCTTTGCCGAGATATCGCTTTTATTTTGTACGAAATGTATTAAAAACGCTTGCTCCAATTTAAAAAAAGTGTTATAATAGACAAGCATTTTATAAGAGGAGTTATGCAATGAATCTTAACAGTACGTTATTTGCCGCGGTTGCTCCGTGGATTTCGGATTCCTTTCCGATTATAAGAATGGTGCTTTTGATATCTGTCTCTTATACACATC
>USBU01000181.1 GCA_900553005.1 uncultured Eubacteriales bacterium
GAGATGTAGCTCCGTCTCGTGGGCTCGGAGATGTGTATAAGAGACAGGTATATTAAAAAAGTTGACGGACCAAAGCTTACCTTGGCGTTATAAATCATTCAGCGCATTCAAAGCATTCCTTAAATATTTTGAGGCAGCGCCGATATTGCCCACTCCGTCGCCGCCGAGTTCGCTTTCAACAGTAAGATAGCCGTCGTAACCTATGCCTTTAAGCGCCCTCAGATAACTGTCAAACCTGACTTCACCATGCCCGACAGGAGTTTCCCTGTAGCAGGACGCCGTATCAAGGCCCTCAGGCCTGCCTGTCGCCCAAAATCCGTAAATATCGCTTCCCTTAACCTCCTTTCTCAGCTTGATTCCGTCCTTAGCGTGAGTATGCACTATGTAATCTTTCAACAGTTCTACAGCCTTAATCTCATCCTCTCCGGTAATCATGACAAAGTTGGCCGGATCGAAATTGACTCCGACCCCCGGGCCCGCTTCCTCTATAAATCCCTTCAGCACCGACGCCGATTCGGGCCCGGTCTCAATCGCCATAATAAAAGTTTTGCCGCAAAAACCGCCCAGCTCCTTCATTGCGTCAAGTAATACGCGATAATTATCGTTTTTCTCCTCCGGAATCATGCCGATATGCGTAGTAATTATATTGGTTCCGAGAACTTCGGCCGCGTCTATTATGCGCTTAGTCTTTTCTATTCTGGCGCCGTTTGCCTCCTTTACGGCAAACCCGCCAAGATCTCCGCACACCGCGCTTATTTCCAGTCCGCGGCTTTCAATTTCGCGCTTAAGTTCTTTGACGCCTTTCTTTTCAAGCGCATCCACGTCAAGCTCGCCGCCGGCAAGCCTTACCTGAACGCCGTCCAGACCGATTTTAACCGCGGCATCCAAAGCCTTGATATATGGCAGACAAAAATTTTCCAATACGGCTCCGATTTTCATATCTTATTTCTCCTATACTATAACTATTTCCCTATGCGCTTCGCAGGAGCGGTATATCGCGTCCAGCAGCTTCATAGAGCCCAGTACGCTGTCTATGTGATTTCTTGTGCGTTTCCCGGTCATTAGCCCGTTGAAAAACGCTTCCGTCTCCAGCCGGTGCATGGGCGGCCTATTGAAATCGGCGGCTACGGTTTCCAGAACGCCTCGACCGGGGCGATACAACGTATAACCTCCGTAGTAATCCATTCTTACTCCGCCCTTATCGCCCATAAAGTCTATATACATCTCCTCCTTGCCTATGTTCTGCGCCCACGCGCCTATAAACGTGACCGACGCGCCGTCCGTGCGCACGTGGCCAGACACAAAATCCTCCACGTCGAAAACTCCGTCGTAATCGGGCGGTCCGGCCCACATATCTTTATAGACGTAATTTTTGATATCGCGTCCCAGCCGACCGCTGCAATCCGCCGTAACAGTACGAATTTGCGGAAATCTCAACGCATACAGAATGAGATCCAAAAAATGCACACCCCAGTCTATAAGCACTCCGCCGCCGGAAATCGACCTCGTGGTAAATTCTCCGCCCAGGCCCGGAATCGACCTGAACGCCCTGAACGAACAGAATACCGAATAAATATCCCCAAGTTCTCCGCGGCCGATCATTTCGGAGATAAGCTCAACCGTGCGATTGTAACGATTGCAAACGCCGATTTCAAGAACGCGTCCCGACCGCGCGGCGGCCTCGGCCATTTTCAGACTAAGCTCATAATTCACCGTAGCCGGCTTTTCGCAAAAAACGTCCAGCCCGTGATTAAGACAGTCTGTTGAAATTTCATAATGCGCGTAATTGGAGGTGATTACCATTACGGCGCGCACGTCCTTATCCTCAAAAATTCTGCGGTAATCGGTAAACCACGCTCTCATCCCGTATTTCTCGCATGCGGCTTTTGCCCGCTCCGGTACTATATCCACGGCATATCTCAACTCTACCGCGGGGTTTTCCGCAAGATTAGGCAAATGTACGTTGCCGGCAAGCTTTCCGCAGCCGACAACCGCTGTAACGATTTTTTCCACGATTTTTATTTCCTCCTTGGACAGACGAACGGATTTTCCTTATGCCCGCTGTTTAATTTCATTATAATACGACATCCGCAGAAACGCAATATCACGGCTTAACGCAATACTTATCAAAAACAACGATTTTATCTTCTTACGACATAAAAGAATTTGACTTTATACGCCCGTAAGAGTATAATCGGCCTATGGAAAGCGATGAGACGAGATCAAATATAAAATTTCATTTCGACAACAGGTATTTCGATAAACCGCTCGATTTCGGAGATTTTACCGTTTATCAGCTGGGCGATCTTTATTGCGGAGACGAAACGACCACGGGCGAGCACGACCAGATTGTTCCATTCGAGCTGACAATAACCGAACGCGGAAACGGTTATTTTTACACGGACGGCAAATGCGAGCCGATGAAAAAAGGCCGCGCTTATCTTTCGCTCAAAGGCGACCGCCACCGTATAAATTCAGGACGGGGCGATACGCTGAGATATTTTTACGTGGCCTTCGGCATTAAACCGGAAAGCTCTCTTTATCCTGTAGGAGAGTTTCTCATACGACGCTTTTCCGACGGCCGCCCGCGCGAACTTAAAAGCCGCACGGCAATCGATTATATGCGCAGACTGCTAGGTGAAGAATCTGCGGAAAACGAATATTCCGACGAAATAAAAAAAGCTGTGCTGACAGAACTTATAGTCGATATTTACCGTGCTGAAACCGAACGGCCGCCCGCTTTTTACGATACAGACACGCAGGACGAAATCATATATAGAATCGTTAAATATATTGATAAAAATATCGAAACCGTGCGCTCGGTAAAAGAAGTAGCCGACGCGCTGTTCTATTCCCCCGGTCATATTTCCGCCGTGTTCCGCTCCGCCATGAAAACCGGAGTTCACGATTACATAAAGGAAAGCAAACTGCAGCTCGGAAAAAAGCTGATCGAAAACGGCTTAAGCGCCACGTCAGCCGCACAAAAAATAAATTATTCGTCGGTCAACAACTTCAGCAGAGACTTCAAGGCCTTTTTCGGCAGAAGTCCATCGGAAATAAAAAACGGAAAAAGCAATGATTAAACTCAATCTTTTCGGAACGACATTCGATAACATAATGTTTTACGTAACTCTAGCGCTTACGGTCGTTGTAATGGCCGCGCTTGTATGTATATTCGTCAAAGTTCTGCGACAGACGCTTAAGGAAAAACGAAAAATCGACGAGCAATTAAAAATCAACCGCGACCTGGCCGCCAAGCGCCGGCAAGATTCCTCCGACGAGGGCTTCTCAGCTCTAGAATCGCAGAAGACATCTCAAAAAAAATAATATAACTCCGCATCAATAACACAATTAAATCTAACATACCTGTCTCTTATACACATCTGAC
>USBU01000182.1 GCA_900553005.1 uncultured Eubacteriales bacterium
CGAGATGTAGCTCCGTCTCGTGGGCTCGGAGATGTGTATAAGAGACAGACGTAAAAGCGTTTACAAACTGTTTCCGTTATGTTAATATATAAGCATATAGCTGTTTTCGCAATATGTAAACGTTTACATAATTTTATTATATCATATTTTAGCAATTTGTCAACAGTTTTTTAAATTTTGGAGCATAATGAATATTCAGACAGTAGCAGAAAAAGCAAGAGTTTCGGTAGCGACGGTATCGCGTGTAATAAATAAGACCGCAAAAGTCAGCAAGGAAACTGAGCGCAGGGTTTTAGCAGCCATTAAAGAGCTTGGGTATCTGCCTAACGCGCTTGCCAAAGGCCTGCGTACCAATAATTCGCTTAAACTTATAGGAATAATATGCACCGACATAACCGACTTTTATTATGCTCAGGCTGTGGCCTCTTTGGAACGCGAGCTTAGAACGCGCGGCTTTGAATCTCTGCTCGCCTGCACGGGCAACGATACTGCCGTAAGATACAAATCGATAGACGGTATGTTGCGCAAAAATGTAGATGCGATTATTCTCGTAGGCTCGGTTTTTTCCGAACAAAACAATCCAAATATTAAACGCGCCGCTTCCCTTCTGCCGGTTTTCATAATAAACGGCATCATAGATTGCGAAAATACGTTTTCCGTTTATTGCGATGATTTTTCAGCTATGAGCCAATGTTGCCGCTCGCTTATCGACAGCGGCAGACGCAATATCCTCTATCTGTACGACGCGGATTCTTTCAGCGGCAGACGAAAGGCCGACGGATTTAAATTTGCTGCCGATCAGGCTGCAATCGATTACAAAATGCTGAAATGCAAAAAAGATACTGAAAGCATAGAGCAAACGGTATTTGATGCGCTCAACAACGATGAAAACGTAGACGCAATAGCTGCGTCCGAGGATTTTCTTGCGGTTGCGGCGCTTAATTGCGCGCAAGAAGCCGGATTTTCGGTGCCTGAAAGAATAGCGGTTATCGGCTATAACAATTCGGTAATTGCAGAGCTTGCACGTCCTAAGCTTACAAGCGTAGATAATCGGATCGAAGATATATGCATTAAAGCAGTACAGGAATTATCCGAGGTACTGAACGGATGCGACGTGCCAAAAAGCACAGAAATCCCATATAGAATAGTTAAAAGACAAACATTTTAAAAATTCATTACATTAAGGAGATAAATATGAAATTTTTAGACGATGATTTTTTGCTTGATACCCCTCTTGCTCGCAAGCTTTACCACGACTATGCGGAAAATTTACCGATAATCGACTATCATTCCCACGTTGTTCCGAAGATGATCGCCGAGGATTATACTTTTAGCAGCATAACCGAGCTTTGGCTGGGCGGAGACCATTATAAATGGCGGCTTATGCGCAACTGCGGAATAGATGAAAGGCTTATTACGGGCGATGCGGACGAATTTTCCAAATTCCAAGCTTTCGCGTCTGTAATGCCTCTGCTTTTAGGAAATCCTATGTACGTTTGGTGTCACCTGGAGCTTAAACGTTATTTCGGTTTTGACGGCTATTTGAATAAAGATAATGCGCGCGAAGTTTTCGATATGTGCAATAAAAAGTTAGCCGACAAACGCTTCTCCGTAAAGAATATAATTAAAAATTCCGGTGTGGAAGTAGTATGCACGACCGACGATCCTGCCGACAGTCTCAATTACCATAAGCAGATAGCCGCGGATAAATCTTTCGGCGTCAAAGTTCTGCCCACTTTCCGTCCCGATAAAGCCGTTCATATCGAAAACGAAGCTTTTATTCCCTATCTTGCTCAGCTTTCAGATGTTTCGGGAGTATCCGTTAAAAGCGCGGCCGATTTGCTTGACGCATTAAAAATCCGCTTAAACTACTTTGCCGAGTTTGGTTGCTTCATTGCCGACCATGCACTCGCGGATTATACGTTTGCCGATTATACCGTCGAGGAAGCGGACGTTATTTTCCAAAAGCGCATTGCCGGAAAATCAATAACCGAAGCCGAAATTGAGATTTTCCAGACTTTTCTGCTTGTAGAATTGGGTAAAGAATACTGCAAGCGCGGCATGACAATGCAGCTTCATGCAAGCTGTCTCAGAAATCCCAATTCCGTTATGTTTAAAAAACTCGGACCAGATACCGGTTTCGATACGATTAACTCCTCTACTCAGCCAATAAAATTGGCGAAATTATTGGACAAATTAAATGCGGCTTCGGCTTTACCCAAGACTATAGTTTATTCGCTCGATCCTAACGACAACAGATTGATCGAAAGTATTATCAACGCTTTCCAAAGCGACTATCCGGGTAAAATTCAGCACGGCAGTGCTTGGTGGTTTAACGACAGCAAATTCGGGATGCAGGAGCATTTTAAGGCTTTAGCGGAAGACAGCGTGCTTGGTAACTTTATCGGTATGCTTACCGACTCAAGAAGCTTTGTTTCATATACGCGTCACGAATATTTCCGCCGTATCATGTGCAAATTCATTGCTGCTCAGGTAGAAACAGGAGAATATCCGGACGATGAAAACGCGCTTAAGACCATAATTCAAAACATATCATACTATAACGCCAAAAGATATTTCGGTCTTTAATTACGTTTAACAAAAACATCGGACGGATAATCGTCCGATGTTTTTGTTAAAACGGCGCGTGAATATCCAAATAATGGAACCTTATTTTTCTGAAAAAATTTATTTTTAGGAAAAATGCAATATAGACGAAAAACGTTGACTTAACTATTGCTCCCGTAAGAAACAAACGATATTTTTAACGGGTGTTTTATTTACAACGATGCCGGAATATAAATAATAAAATGCGGCGCAATAAAAAAAACGACGGTTTTATCGGCTCTTGCTTTTGAAACGTAAATAAAAAACGGAACCTAATATCGGCTCCGTTTTTTGATTTAAATTTTTTCGGTGATTTTGGCCGCCTTTCCGGACAGATTGCGCAGATAGTAAAGCTTTGCCCTTCTGACCTTGCCGTGACGAACAACCTCGATTCTATCAATGCGCGGCGAATGCAACGGAAACGTTCTTTCAATGCCGATGCCAAACGATACGCGGCGGACGGTAAAAGTCTCTCGAACACTGCCGTTTTTCTTTGCAATAATTATTCCCTCAAACGCCTGCAGTCTCTCTCTTGTACCTTCGACAACCTTAACAAAAACCTTAACGCTGTCGCCTACATTGATAGCGGGTACTTCCTTTTTCATGTACTCTCTTTCAATAGCTTCAATAACCTTACTCATAATGACTACCTCCTTTCTTAATAAACGCGTTCTTATAGACCGTCTGCCTACATTGGAACGCGCGAGTCACTAAAACATTATAAAACCTGTCTCTTATACACATCTGACGCTGCCGACGACTTAATAGGTGTAG
>USBU01000183.1 GCA_900553005.1 uncultured Eubacteriales bacterium
GATAAGACCGGAGACGTATCTGGTGATAACCAATCACGTATCAAACGTAACCGGAGCGATTGCGCCCGTCGCGGAAATCGGAAAAATCTGCCGGCAAAAGGGGATACTGTATCTGGTCGACGCGGCGCAAAGCGCGGGTTATTTAGATATTGAAATGGACAGCCAGAACATCGACCTTTTAGCCGTCGCTCCGCACAAGGGACTGCACGGGCCTCAGGGCGTAGGACTGCTGGCTATCGGAGAAAGGGCTCAGAGGCAGATAAAACCGATACGCTACGGCGGCACCGGCACGGCTTCGCACGAGCTGAAACAGCCGGAAGACCTGCCAGAGGGCTTGGAAACAGGCACACTGCCCACTCCTGCCATTGCCGGTTTATGCGCCGCCATAGACTGGTGCAAGCGCGAAAGCCTTAAAAACAGGGAAATTATGCACCGCCTCGGCATAAAACTTCGGCGCGGACTGAAAAACATACCCAGAGTCAGAATACTGTCGCCCGACAGCGCGCTCAACGGACTTATATCGTTTAACGTTACCGGTATGCCGTCGGAAAGCGTCGGCGACATACTATCCGGACAATACGATATATGCGTAAGGGCTGGACTTCACTGCGCGCCGCTTATTCACGAAGCCATGGGAACGCTGAAAACCGGAGCCGTAAGAGTATCGCTCGGATGCGATAACACCGAAAACGAAATCGATTTTTTCCTTAAAGCCGTGCATGAAATCGCTGCGGAAATATAACCGTTTATAAGCGTTACACCAAAGTCGGATTCTTTATATAAACGCCGCCTATCGGACTACAGTTTATTCAGGCGCGCAAAAGCAAATTGACCGTCTTTTACGCTATTTTAAAACAAAAGACGCCAGCGAATGTCGGCCGAATAAGCGATTTTTATGACGCGGAATGCGGAGCGGTAATAAAGAGCAATTACAAAATGGATAAAAAAAAGAGAGGAGAATTTAAAATCTTCTCTCTCTTTATTGCTTGATAAAACGTAATCTATCATTCCGCATCCGTATCCATAGCTTCAAGCAGAAAGCTTACAGGACGAAACCCATCGTTGCAGGAAATCATTGCCGACCTCTTATTCTTCATCCACCCGTCATAAAAGTCCTCGCCGCCGTGAGCAAGCGCCATAACATAAGCGGAAATGCTTTCCCAAGCGCTTTCACAAAATTCTTGCGGCTTTTTCCAACCGTTTGCAATAAATATTTGTCCTTCCCTCATATCGCAAGCGTGTGAAATAGGATTTTCGTACTTTTCAATCAAGTCCTTATAGCACGCTGTTTTCATTACGGTAATTTTAACCTTTTTCATTGCGCATACCTTTCAAAAATTATTTTGCGTTACCATTATATAACAAACGGATTAAAAAGTAAATAAAAAGCGCACTTTGCTTTCCGGCTCCGGTGCGCTGAATTTATTGTTTTTGGGTGAAATCCCTATAGCTTTTAAACGAAGCGCGGCGCAGCTTTATGTCAACCGTCACATATATTCGTCAGGGAGCTTTGCCAGTCCGTACCCAGATACGTTGCTGGGAAAAGAAAGCTTAGACGAGTTTTCGATCAAAATCTCCTTTACTTTATCGGGCGTATACTCCGGATGAACGGAAAGAATATCCGCGCAATAACCCGCCACGACAGGAGCCGCCATGCTTGTGCCAGACAGAGAAACGTAATGTTCCGTAATGCCGCAGCAGCTTACGTCGACACCCGGCGCTACAAGCTCAGGCTTAATTTCACCGCCCGGACGACCGCGCGACGAAAAATCAGGCACGTAAATCCGGCCGTCAGACTCACCTGCCGCTCCAACGGTAATAATTTCCGGACATATACCGGGAGACGTAACCGTATTGTCCGCAGGACCTGAGTTTCCCGCGCTTGCAACTACCGTTACTCCGCGCCGCCAAAGCGCCTCCGCGCCCAGCACAAGCGGATCGTTATTATCAAGCGGTTCAGTACCAAAGGACATGCAGGCAACGCGAATATTGTACTTATCCTTATTTTCGTATATCCACTGCATAGCCTCGAGAATATGAAAAGCCGAGCCCTCGCCTTTCTTATTCATGGCTTTAAGCGAAATAAGCTCCGCCGCCGGAGCGCTGCCCCTATGCAGTCCGCCGGAAACAAGCCCGTTGCCCAAAAGCAAGCCGGCCACGGCAGTCCCGTGTCCGTTATCGTCGTAAGGCTGCGTTCTGCCGGCAACAAAGTCCTCGAAACGAACGACGCGCATATACGGCATCATTAAATCCAGGTGCGGCCTGACTCCGGTGTCTATGACTGCCGCGCAGACCCTTGCGCCGGATTTATCCTCACGAATAAGAGGCGCGGCGGACAGAGCCGAACCGCCGTCTCCGCAAACGGTCACCGTGGTATGCGCAGCAACCGCCTTTACAAACGGAAGGCGCTCCAGATCCCTGACGTCATGAACGTTTACCTGCGCGCCGAACGCGGAAATAAACGGATAGCTTTTTATAATGCTGGAGGCATACGGCATAAGACCCAGCTTAGCCTCCTCGAAGCTATAAGCAAGGACTATGCACTTTACCTCTCCGTTGCCGTTAGCGGCCAGTCTTGTAAGCGTATTACAGCGCTCCGCCATTGATAAGCCTTACGATATTATTCAGCTTTTCAAGCTGCTGAGGCGACAGCGACGGCGCCATAGCGTTGATAAAAGCCGTCATCTGCTGAGGATTATAGCTGCCGTTTTCTTTTGAAGCGCGCACGTTTTTTAATAATTCGGATATAAGCGCATGCTCGTCCATGCCCGAATACTTGCTTAGGGTATCCTCCTCTATTCCGCAGGATTTTAAAAGCTCCTCCGGTTTTTTCCCACCGGATGCGGAAAAATTGCGCAGGTTTTTCATGCCGTTATCTCCTTGATTTATATTTTACACCAAAAGCCCGGCGATTTTTTACTGAGGCGATCAAGCATAAACCTATGTAACTGATGCCGCCGATAACCGCTTAAGGTACTTTTATTTATATGCCGGCATATACTAAAATGTAACCTAAAATGTAATAAACAGTCGTAAAGAGGAGATAAAAATACATATGGATCTGAGCAGTATCCTTCCCCTGCTCTTTATGAACAAGGGAAACAAACCTGACGACGCAACGGCAACTTTGCTGAAAATGATGACCAAAGGCGAACAGCCGGAAGAATCCGATATTTTAAGCGCGCTGCTGAAGAATCAGGGCGGCTCTCAGGAAATGGCTTCCGTCCTGTCGAGCGCGCTTAGCTCTAAAAGCTCAAAAAAAAACAAAGCCGACGGATTTAAACCGGTGCTCGGCTTTGTCAATAACGAAATTTTGGGAAAGCTTACAAAATATATGAACTGTCTCTTATACACATCTGACGCTGCCGACGACTTAATA
>USBU01000184.1 GCA_900553005.1 uncultured Eubacteriales bacterium
GTCTCGTGGGCTCGGAGATGTGTATAAGAGACAGAAACGGTTTTTAGGGCAGACCTTTATGCAGATGCCGCATACCGCGCCCCGGCCGATATCCTTAAAGCTTTTCATATAATGAGAGCATTTTTCCGCGTCGAAAAAATCCTCGCGCGCGTCGCCGTCCGCATATTCGCGGCCGCTTACGGCCCCGGCGGGACAGGCGTTTACGCATATTCTGCAATCTCCGCAGGAAAACGGAACGCGCTCCGACAACGGCGACAGCGGCATATCCGTAAGCACCGTCGCCAATCTGACCTTAGAGCCGTACTCCGGCGTAATCAGCAGACAGTTGCGCCCTATATATCCCAGCCCGGACAGCACGGCGGCCGTCTTGTGCGGAAAATAACCGGCATATTTCGACACGCTTTGCGACGCGGCGACCGGAAACGCTGCGTATCCCCTGTCCTCGATAAACTTGACTGCGGACAGAGCAAGCGAATCCAGCTTATAGTTAACCGCGCGGTAATGCTGAAAATAAGGCATGGTGGGCGCATTGTCAATGGTCTTTAAAATACTGTCCGAAAGCTTTACGACGACGGATACGGCAAAGGGAAAGGGCGCGCCAGGCGCCGATTCGAGCGAACAGAAGCCCGCAAGAGCCGCTCCCTCCGATTTAAGCAACTCGGTCAATTCTTTTTCAAACATAATTTCGTTACCTGTAAATTATTTTCCGTCGGCCGGACTCATAAGCCGTTTAATGACGTCCGCCGCTATGAGGAGTCCCGCTACGGAAGGCGCAAACGGCGCGCTGAGCGGAGGCCTGGAATCCGAAACGGGCGTTTCCATCGAATATAGCACTCTGAGCTCCGGAACTCCGCGCTTTTTCAGCTCCCGCCGCATCACTCGGCAGAGAGGACAGACCGAAGTTTCAAAAATATCTCCCAACTTAAAGAGCTCCGGCCGCAGCTTGTTTCCCGTCCCCATACAGGAAATTACGGGTACTTTTTGTTTATAGCAGCGCTCGGCAATCTCCAGCTTGGCGGCGACCGTATCGACCGCGTCCGTAACGAAATCGAAATCCTGAAGCCGTATCGAATCAGCGTTTTCCGGCAAGTAAAATTCACGCACCGCCTCTACGCGGCAGCCGGGATTGATTTCCAGCACGCGCTCCGCCGCCGCATCCGCCTTAAACCGTCCGAGCGAGCTTTCCGTCGCCAGGATCTGACGATTGAAATTGCTTTTTTCCACGCGGTCGCCGTCCACAACCGTAATGCCGCCCACTCCCGCCCGCGCAAGCGCCTCTATGACGTAACCGCCTACGCCGCCCGCGCCGAACACTATAACGCGCGAGCCCTGAATCCGACGGAAAGCTTCCTCTCCGATAAGCGCGGAAAATCTTATAAATCTGTCGTCCATATCAAACGCCTTTCCCGACGATCAACGACCTTACAAATTGCTCGGCCGTGCGTCCCGATTTTCTGTTATGCGCGGTTGCCCAGCGCAAAGCCAGCAATCTAAGCCGATCGGCAGGCATATTTATCCCCTCCGCCGCGGCAAGTCCGGCGACAATATTGAGGTATTCGGCCTGATCGGGCGAAGGATAAAACAGCGAAAGTCCGAATCGTGCGGACAGCGAAAGCTTTTCCTCAACGGTATCGGAGCCGTGTATGTCGCCGCGGCCGATTTCACTGCGGTCGGAAAAACTTTCCCTTATTATATGCAGACGGTTGGAGGTTGCGTAAACCGCAGTATTGCGCGGCCGCGCCCCGAGTCCGCCGTCGAGTATCGCCTTAAAATATTTGTATTCGGTTTCGTTTTCCTCAAAAGACAGGTCGTCGAGGAATAATATAAAGCTGAAACCGCGGTTTTCTATGTCGGACATCAGTCTGGCTACGGTCTGATACTGATGCCTGTAAATCTCAATAATTTTAAGCTTACGGCCCGCAAAATACGGTATCAGCGCTTTCACCGAGGTCGACTTGCCGGTGCCCGCATTGCCGTATAAAAGCGCGTTGTTGCAGCCCTCTCCTTCGATAAGCGCGCGCGTGTTTTCGATAAGCGCGGCGACGTCGGCAGTTTGTGTTGTGATTTTGCTCGTGTTTTCCATATATTACTTTACTTCCTGCATTACTCCGCTATCTACTCTGTAAATCCTGTCGGCTATCGCCATGGTGGACTCCCTGTGCGATACGAGTATAATGCTCTTTTTGCTCTTCTGTTCGGCGAGAGATTTTAAGATCATGCCCTCGTTGATGGAATCGACATTGCTTGTAGGCTCGTCGAGCAAGATAAGTTCGCTGCCCTTTAAGAATGCCCGTGCAAGCCCGATACGCTGTTTTTCGCCTGCGGAGAGGTTGTCGCCCATCGCCCCGACCTGCGTTTTGTATCCTTCGGGAAGCGACATGATAAAGTCATGCACCGAAGCCATTTTGCAGGCTCTTTCAATCTCTTCCTGCGTAGCATCGGGCTTGGCGATGCGCAGATTATCCTCTATGCTCTCGTCAAAGAGATAGGTCGTCTGACTGACCATCGTCACGTTGTCAAGAAGATTATCCGAGTCGATGTTATCCACGTCAATGCCGTTGTAATCGATTTCGCCCCTGTCCTTTTCCCAAAAACGGAGCAAGAGTTTTAAGAATGTAGACTTGCCGCAACCGCTCTCCCCGACAATGCCTATAATTTCGCCCTTTTGTGCGTTCATGCACACGTCTTTGAGAACGGGCGCGCTCTTTTCATAGGCAAAGGACAAATCTTTGACCGAAAGGTTTTCGTAATTGAACGTCTTGCCGCTCACAACGGGCGTGACGGCGGGCTTTTCCGAGAGCAAGTTCAGCACTCTATCGCCGCTGGCAAAGGTCTGTGTGAGGTTGCCGGGCAGAGCGGACACCGCGAGTACGGGGCCGAAACTGCCGAAGATCGTCACCACACCGATGAGCATTGCGCCGAGGTCGAGCATCTCAAAGTGTACGAGCAATATGCCGACAATGAGCGAAATTGCAATAAACAGCGTTACGCAAAGTTCGGTTGCCGCACTTGCCTTTGTAATGCCGTGTTTCATCTTCTTCGTCTCTTTCAAAAGTATATCCGAACGACGGTTGACTTCCCCCTCCCTGTCCTTTTCGGCGTTGTTCAGAACGATGTCCTTGATGCCCTTGATACTGTCGAGAAAGTAGGAATTGAAGGAAGCAAATTCGCGGCGGTAGTTGACGCCTGATTCTTTGAGCGCCCTTGACGAAATGAGCGGCACGACGATGCCGATGACGATATACCCCGCAAGCGCCACGAGAGCCAAATACCAGCTCGCGATAAAGCCCACGAACAGGAACACGGCCAGCGACACCAAAACCTGTCTCTTATACACATCTCCGAGCCCACGAG
>USBU01000185.1 GCA_900553005.1 uncultured Eubacteriales bacterium
CGAGATGTAGCTCCGTCTCGTGGGCTCGGAGATGTGTATAAGAGACAGTTGCAGATCATAATCGCTGATTTCTCTGACAACTCTGCATGGGACGCCGTAAGCAAGCGAATTGTCGGGAATATCGTGCGTGACAACGCTGCCAGCGCCTATTACGACGTTGCTGCCGATCGTTACGCCTGGCAGTACCACGACATTGGAGCCCAGCCAAACGTCGTTGCCTATGCGAACGGGAAGAGAAAATTGCGTTCCTTTACGGCGCAGCTCGCCATGCACGGGATGTCCCGTAACGGAAATCGTTACGTTTGGACCGAACATAACGTTATTTCCTATATAGACGTCTATATCGTCAACTATAGTCAGATTAAAATTGGCATAAACATTGCTGCCCATATGAGTATTACAGCCGTATGCCATATGAAGCGGAGATTCTATCCAGATCCCCTCGCCCATTTCTGCAAGTAAATTTTTCAGTATCGCGTTTTTCTTTTTTGTTTCCGACGGCCGCAGCGAGTTATAATCGAACATCATTTCCTTGCAATGAATACGCTGACGCTCGATAACTCTTTCGTATTCCTTATCCTCCTCGGAGCCGTGACCGAATTCGACGTACAGAAGCCCGTCGTTCATCTGCTTTTTAAGCGGCATATAAATCTCCTGAATTTTCGATTTTTAATTTTTCAGACAAAGCTATCTCTGAACACGGCCTGAACCGTCCCCTCCGGCAAGCTTTTTCACCTCGTCTACCGACACCATATTATAGTCGCCCGAAACGCTGTGCTTTAAGCAGCTTGCCGCAACGGCAAACTCTATAGTGTCCTGAGCAGAATAATCGTTAAGCATTGCGTAAATTAAACCGCCGCCGAAGCTGTCGCCGCCGCCGACTCTGTCAACAATGTGCACCAAATAATTCTTGGAAAAATAGCATGTTTTTCCGTCGTAAAGCATACCGGCCCAATTATTGTCGTTTGCTGAAATACTGCCGCGCAAGGTAATTGCAACATATTTGAATCCGAAGGCCTTGACAAGCTGCTCTGCAACGCTTTTATATCCGTCATGCGACAGCTTTCCTCCCGTAACGTCGGTATTTGCCGCTTTTATGCCGAATACGTCCGAAGCGTCCTCCTCGTTGGCGATGCAGACGTCAACGTATTTCATAAGTCCGCTCATAACCGAGCGGGCTTTTTCCTTGCTCCAAAGCTTATTACGGTAATTGAGATCGCATGAAACTTTTACGCCCTTTTTTACCGCCGCCTTAAGCGCATCCTCGCAGATAGACGCGACGTTATCGTTAAGAGCGGGAGTTATGCCCGTAAAATGAAACCAGTCAACGCCCTCAAAAATTTTATCCCAATCAAAGTCCGTTTTATCGGCCGTGGCGATTGAGCTGCCCGCGCGGTCGTATATAACCTTGCTGGGACGCTGGGACGCGCCTTTTTCACAATAATAGATACCCAAACGATCGCCTCCTCTTGCGATAAATTCAGTATCTACGCCGAAACGCCTGAGGGAATTGACGGCCATTTGTCCGATCTCGTGCTTAGGAAATTTACTGACGAAGGCAGCGTCAACGCCGTAATTCGCAAGCGATACGGCCACATTAGCCTCTCCGCCGCCGAACGTAGCCTCAAACTTTTCACACTGCAAAAATCTCAGATAGTTTTCCGGCTGCAGCCGCAGCATCAATTCTCCGAAAGTAACGACTTTCATATTTATTCTCCTTAAAAACAATTATTTGAGTCAAGTATAATACAATCGCTTTGAAAATGCAATTACATTTTCCGCAATTTTCATTGCAATTTAATGCTTTTTATGCGTTGCGATTGACACGCAGAAGGTATTCTGTTAAAATACCATCATTATATTTAGATAAATAAACGGAGCTGATATGAACAGACTTATCGTTGCCAGCGCAAACAAAGGAAAAATACGTGAAATCAAGGAGCTGCTCGGAGACCGTTACGAAATTATATCAATGGCAGACGCCGGTATAAACATCGATATCGAAGAAACGGGCGCAACGTTCGAGGAGAACGCCGCAATCAAGGCCAAAGCTATTTTTGCGCTTTGCGGCTGCCCTGTCATAAGCGACGACAGCGGCCTTATCGTCGACGCGCTAAACGGCGAGCCGGGAGTATATTCGGCGCGTTACGCAGGAAACGAACACGACGATGAAAAAAACAATCAAAAACTGCTTGCAAAGCTTAAAGACAAAACAGACAGAAGCGCGCGTTTCGTTTCCGCCGTAGTTTATTACGACGGCAAAACGCTTATCTCTGCAGAGGGACGCGTCGAAGGTAAAATACTGACAGAGAAAAAAGGCGATAACGGTTTCGGATACGATCCGCTGTTTTACAGCACCGAGCTTAAAAAATCATTTGGAGAAGCTTCGGCCGAAGAAAAAAATTCAGTCAGTCACCGGGCCAGAGCGTTTAAAAATCTTATGGAAAAACTATGACGGTTTTCAACGTTATAAGCGATACTCACAGAAAAAACTCGGACGCATTAAAAAAACTCATTCCCGTTTTTAACGACGGGGACTTTTTAGTTCACCTTGGCGACGGGATATCCGATCTGGAGGAATTTGAAGACCGTATCAAGCGTCCTGTTTTTAAAGTTTGCGGCAACTGCGACTTATTTTCCGCGGCGCCGAAAAATATTTTTGCAGAATCAAGCGCGGGAAAGCTGTTGTTTACGCACGGCGACGCGCACTACGTAAAGAGCGGAAATCCGACTAGTCTGTATCTTTTCGCAAAACAGAATGATTGCGTTTGCGCGTTTTACGGTCACACGCACAAGGCCGATATTCAGCTGTTTCGCGACGTTTTACTAATAAATCCGGGCAGTTTATCGTGTCCGAGAGTAGGCTTGCCCTCCTATTGCACGGTCACAGTCGAAAACGGACGCCTGCTTCCGAAAATTGTTTTAATATAACGCAAAAATCGGTTGACTTTTTATTTCGTTTATGCTATCATTTATCAGCATTGTGTGTATGCTGTATGCGGGTGTAGCTCAATGGTAGAGTTCCAGCCTTCCAAGCTGGCTGCGTGGGTCCGATTCCCATCACCCGCTCCATTTTTGCGCCAGTAGCTCAGCTGGATAGAGCAACGCCCTTCTAAGGCGTGGGTCAGGGGTTCGAATCCCTTCTGGCGCACCACAAGCGAATATGGTGGGTATAGCTCAGTTGGTTAGAGCGCCAGATTGTGGCTCTGGAGGTCAAGAGTTCGACTCTCTTTACTCACCCCATTTCTTTTTTGGGGTGTCGCCAAGCGGTAAGGCACGAGACTTTGACTTTCGCACTCGCAGGTTCAAATCCTGCCACCCCAGCCAAATGTTATATCACATCACCTTTATAT
>USBU01000186.1 GCA_900553005.1 uncultured Eubacteriales bacterium
GTGTATAAGAGACAGCACATACACATTCCTCCCCCGAACACAAGAGCCGCAAGACACCCGAAAATATAAGCGAAAATCATTGCGCCGAACGACATTGACGCAGTTATCCGGTCTATCAATGACTTTAAATTTTCGGCCTTGCGTTCAAGCCGGTTAAGCTCCGTCTTATGCTTTATTTTACGGTCGCGCCTGAAAGATACCGTAACGCCGCCAAAAGACGCAGCCGCGCCTGTCGCTTCCCAGCCGAAAGCCTCGTACATATCTACAGCCTCGGTCTGCTTGTGCGCTTTAACGCTCTTGCACATATAATCGTACACAGCGAAATTTTTTTCGTTTTCCATAAACAACCTCCGTTTCGCTTGACAAATTATTGAAACAAATGTATCATCTGCGTGATACAGCTGTATCGGTCTCAAGCAATTTTATGGTACCACAAGACTACAGTGCGCGCAAGAATATTTTTCGCCTGTGAAACAGATATCGCGCGGCTGTCACGCCGAAATAGACAAAACGGAGGGTTTTGTATCGCATGAACACAACGGAAACGTCAGCGGATTACACTAAGCGCTATATCGTCGAAGCGCTGTTTAAACTCATGGAAAAAAAGGATTTCCGCGATATTACGATTACGGAGCTTACCGCCAAGGCGGGAGTCGGCCGCGCGACCTTTTACCGTAATTTTTCCGACAAGGAATCTGTTCTCATTTATTTTTTCAATAGGACCAAAACAGATTTCAGCGCAGACAAACGCTTTATCCCCAGATGCGACAGGGATTTTTACGAGGTTATACTCTCGGTTCTAAGCGAGCTTAAACGCAATCTTTCCGCCGTAACGCTTTTAAGAAAATCCAGGCTGGAGTATCTGTACCTGGACTACCTTAACGCAAGCTTTGCCGCTGATTTTGAAAACAGCGCCAAGCCGCAAAATCCGTATCTTCCATACGGATATTCGGGAGCGCTGTATAACATTTCGATGAAATGGGTGGACGGCGGCTGCGCATCACCTGCCGAAGAGGTAGCCGAGGCGCTTTTTTACATTTGCTTTAACCGGCACATTAAATGAACTCATGGGCCGCGGAGCCAAAACGCCGCATACGCGCTGCATTTCCCCTCCGCAGAATGAGATACAGATTATACCGGCCAACGATAAACACAACTCTTAAATTCTTTTGATCCAGCCGTTTTTTTTCTTTATAAAATACTCCGTAAAAAACGGCTCCCGAATTTATTTTCGGGAGCCCTGTTTCTATACTTAAAAAATCAATTTTCGTCCTCGCCGTCCTTATCGAGGGCAAACGCCGTTTCCTCCATGGATCGGTCGTACATTATTTTACCCACGGAAAGCTCGTAAGCCGTGCGCACCTCCGTCGTACCGTCCGGAAGCTTTTTATTGTAATTGCGGCTTTGAATCCGTCCGCTTATGATAATATTCTGTCCGACCTTTATGTTTTTAACAAAGCGCGCGTTTCTTCCCCAGGCAATGCACGGTATGTAATCTGACTTATTGTAACCGCGGTTTACCGCAAGCAGAACGTCGCAGATTTCGCGGTTAAACGGCGTAGTGCGATACACGGGCGGCTTGCAGATATATCCGTTAAGCTCCGCATTGTTGGGATTCTGTTCGTATTCGTCATACGGCAGAAAGTCCCTTACGAAAATCGTCAGCATCAGCTTGCTCCGCTCGTTTTCAAGCTTATTATAGCTGCGGAACTGCCCGCTCAAAGCGATTTTTTCTCCTTTTAACAGGGAAACGTCCGTCATAAGCCGCTCCGACACCGTAACAGGCAGAATATCCGCCTGGCCGCTCAGCCTGGCAACGCTGAGATAAAACTCGTAAAAGCCTTCTCCGTACAGCTCGTGCGAATATACCGGCTCCTCAACGACCTCTCCCGACAGAAATACCTTGTTGTTTCTCAAAAAATTATCGTTCATCTCTCTATCCTTCTATACGTATTTGTTTTCCCGTATGGTCGATGGTGAAATTATCTCTGTAGATAAGCTCTCCAATCGTTACGAAAGTAAAACCCTTGTTTTTCAGTCCCTCTATGATAAGAGGCAACGCCTCGACGGTATGCTCGCCGTCATTGTGCATCAGAATAATGCTGCCGTTTTGCGTCTTGTTGATTACGCGCGCAGCCATTTCTCCGCTTTTAAGGCCCTTCCAGTCCAACGAATCCACGTCCCACTGTATCGTATAAAGGCCCATTTCCTCCGCCGTTTCGATAAGAGCGTCGTTATAATCGCCGAACGGCGCGCGGAACAGGTCGGGCTTTTTGCCGGTGACGGACTCGATGATTTTGGAGGATGTCTCCAGCTCGAGCTTCATCTGACTCCTGGACAGCTTTGGCATATGAGGATGAGTATTGGAATGCGTGCCTATCTCCATTCTTCCGCTGTCCGAAAGCTTTTTCAGGATATCGGGATACTTTTCCGCCCAAAAGCCTACGGTAAAAAAGTTTGCCTTGATGTCGTAGCGCTCCAAAATCTCGAGAATGGACAGAGTTTTATCCGCTCCCCAGCTGGCGTCGAAGGATATGGCAACTTTCGGTTCTGCGCTTTCAACGCAGTAAATCGGAAGCTTTCTGGTGGTTTTTTCGGCGTAAACTCCGTATGCGCCCGTAAATCCGACGGCCAGCAGCCCGGCTACGAGCATGACCAAAACCAAAGCGCCAGTTAATATACGTTTCTTTTTAATCAGCAGAAACCTCATTCCGATTACACTCCGATTATACGATAATTGCCGCGTCGTATTTTGTCGTATTTTAGGGAAATTTAGCTTATATTGTCAAAATCCGCTTTTTAACATATATAGGCGTTGGCTGTTTCGGCATAATTCAAAATACATTGACCTACGGCACTATTATGCGTATTCCGATTTTCTGCCGACTAGAACGTAAAAAAATATTTTTTAAATTAAAAAGAGCCGCAAATTTAATCTTAGCGGCTCAGGTATTACGATAAATCGAATATTAGACAAATATTTTTGCTGATTCATCGTTTATTAACGCTGGATTTTGAACCTTGCGCGCGGATTTACCGAACGCGCATCGTATTAACAACCCGCGGCAAACATACGACCGGTTTATCGCCTATTAGCCGGGAAGCTCTCCCCGGTTGTCGAACGCTTTTTGCGCCACGGCATAATATTCCTTGAAGCTTGTAACGGACGCACCGGTATCAACGCCGCCCAAAACGTAATTTCCGCCGTCGTTTTTAGACGCGTCGCTGCCGTTGAATCCTACTCCCTTGGCTTTAATAAAATCGGCAATAGCGGCCATATTGGCTTTATATCCCCTGTCTCTTATACACATCTCCGAGCCCACGAGACGGAGCTACATCTC
>USBU01000187.1 GCA_900553005.1 uncultured Eubacteriales bacterium
GGATAACGAGAGCAACGTGCTTAAAGCCGAGGTTAAAGCCGACGGCAGCACGGCTCTCAAGCTGTATTACGACATAAAGGTAATAGAGGTTACCTTTACGTCCGAGGTAAGCATAAGGGACATTGTTCGCACCGTGGATTACGGCGACGAGCTGACGGACATACCGGCCGTTCCGGAAAAGCCCGGTTACAGCGGGGAATGGAGCGTTACGTCTTTTCCGTCGGTGCTTGCTCCCATTACCGTCACAGCCGAATATACCCCGCTTACATATACCGTTACGATAAAGGCGGAGGGCAGGACGGATTCGGTCATCTATGCGCGCTACGGCGATAAAATCGACAAGCCGGCGGGCGAGGACCCCGTAAAGGCCGACGACGAGGAATATACTTACGTTTTCGACGACTGGTATGATAAGACTACGGGACAAATCTGGGATTTCGACAGCGACACTGTGACCGGAGACACCGTTATCGAAGCACGGTTTACTGCCAGCAAACTTTACATAGTATCCGCGCTGTTGGTCGGTGAAAAAACGGAAATCGGCGGAAAAAGCTTTTCGCTGTTCGAGCCGACTGCAGATGATTTTGCGGCGGCAACGGCTATGGTCGGACAGGAGGGCGATTTAAGCGAGGTTGCGATATCCGGCGACGGACGGCTGAGCGTCAAGCTTCCTGCCGGAGAATATAAGATAGAGATCTCCTACGGCGATTTTGAGATCAAGCAGGACGTTACCGTTTCGGACAGATCTCAAAGCGTGACTATAGAGCTTCCTCAAAAGCTCGATCTCGGCGGAAAAATGGGCGATTACGCGTCCTTTAACGGCGGCTGGGAAAAGCTGGGCTACGACAGCGTAAAGCTCAGCAGCCACGCTTACGTGTTTATCGGCACATCCGAGGCCGATATGACGGACAGATATTATTTCGAGGCGGACGTTGACTTTGCTTCGGTCGGCAAATTTGTCGGACTTATGGCCGCCTGCGATTATAAGGAGCTTTCCGGCGATAACGGAGGCAATAAGCTGGCGTTCTCTTATTCCGGAGGCAATAAAATTTATAAATGCAACAATAATTCCTGGGGAACGTTTGAAACCGGCGGATATATTTCCAATCTTAAAGCGGATCCTAAAAAATGCAAATTTGCGATACTGCGCGACGGCAGCGTTTATTATCTTATTCTGAACGACATTGTCGCGGGCACTTATGTATCCGATCAGTACGGAGAAAGCGCTTTCGGCTTCTGTAATATTACGCCGGACGCCGAATGTACTTTTTCAAACGTCAGATATACCAAGCTTTATTCAAGCATAGATGCGCTGGTTGAATATTTCAGTGCGGCGCCCATGCTGGGCGGTTCGTTTACGCGTCCGGACGGCAGCGTGGTCAGTTCGTTCAGCGGCGGCTGGACCTGCGCGGACGGCGCGTCCGGCACGCTTTCCGGTCCGTCGTATGTCTTTAACGGCGGAACGGTCGGCAGTATCTATTATGCCGAGGCGACATTTAAAAAGGCCCGAAATTGGGCGGGTATCATGATCAACGCTCTGGACGGCGTGCCCAGCGACAATAAAGGCTGGTTCGGCTACGGTATTTACGACAACAGTCAGCTATTCCTGCATCAATATACCGGAACATGGAACGACGGCACTCCTAAAGGTTCGGTCAACACCGGCTCGGGCGATACTTATACCTTGGGCGTAGCTCGTATAAACGATAGTTATTACGTCTTTGTAAACGGCGTTCTGGCGCTGACGGAAAAGGTTACGGCGTATTCGGTTGCCGGCGACCATACTGCCGCGCTTCCCGCGGACAACGCAAGCGGTTTCGGTTTATTTATAGGCAGCAACTTCAGCGAGAGCGGCGGAGCAAAGGCGGAATTTACAAACTTTAATTATACCATGGACATAGACGAAATCGTTGCTAAAATAGGCGGCTCCAGCGTAAGCTATGATACTTCTCTTATGACAGTCAAGCAGTTCGGTAGAAGCGTTTCGCCGAGCGGATTGGTGGCGCAGGGCGTTTCCGCTCAGATAGAGCTGAACGTACCGGCGGATAAGGTCGTTGAAAATCTAGAGCTGAGGCTGAACGGACGACCTGTTTCGATCATAGCCGAGGACGGCGGCTTCAGCTTTACTCCCGTCGCCGGAGGCTCATACGAAATCGAGGTCAGCTATGCCGAAAAGGGAGAGGCGACCGTGGAGCTTTCCGTTAAGCCTTACGAGCTTACCGCAGGCAATACCGTTTACTGTCTGTATCCCGATCTTGTCGTTGATCCGGCCGATGTTACCGTTACGATTACGGATATGACGCTCGGGACGCAGCAGGTAAGCAATCTGACCGCTTTGACGCAGAGCTTTGAGTTGGGCAGCGGTTATTATCTTATCGAAATCGAATATGCTTCCAATGTTTACAGCTATTCGGTAACGCTTAAAAAGGGCGATAATATTCAGATGACCGGTTACGTCTCGCCCGTTTATCTAGGCGGAAAAATAAATATTCCCGATTCCAGCGGCGCGGACACCGATTATTACAGCTATAAAAATATTACGGTCGGCAATACCAGCGGCAACGGCTGGAAGCTGAGCGGCGGGCAGCGCGATACTGTGGAGCTTACTACGCATACGTTTGTGTATCAGAACGAGGTCAGCGGGACCAAATATTATCTTGAAGGAGTTTTTGATACTACTCAATCCTACGAGTTTTCCCGCGGCTTCGGCGGATTGCTTGTTTCTCACGGCCCGGACACGCTTAACGATCAGCCCAGCGACGTAAGATTTATGGCGGGGATTTTCGGCAAGAGCCTTGTCGTGTGCTCTATTCTCGAAAATTGGTCGCCCGACGATACGCGCGTGCTTGCCAATCTTGACGAGCTCGGTTTAGATTACGACCCGACTTCGGTCAGGCTCGGCGTCGTCAGGGACGGGACCGATTATTATTTCTTTGTCAACGGCGTATTCGTTGTAAGTTACGCGTATGAGGAGGTGACGACGGAATGCGGCATAGGTTTGGCTGCTGCGCCTGCCGTCATGACCGTTTCAAAGTTTAATTATTCTTTGAGTGCGGACTTTATTGACGCGCTTATAGCCTCGGCTCCTTCCGAGGAGAAGGCCATAGACGTTTATTTCATTGCAGGACAGTCAAACGCGTCCGGATACTCGACTTTTAATTTCAATTCGGCCCTTGCCGAGGACGAAAAGCTGGTTTACGGTCATAATAACGTTTGGTATGCCGGCGACGCCGAAAGCACCGGCGCAAACAGCGCTGTGGTTCATCGCGATCTCGGCTGGCAGCTTGCGCGCATAGGTCCTGTCTCTTATACACATCTGACGCTGCCGACGACTTAATA
>USBU01000188.1 GCA_900553005.1 uncultured Eubacteriales bacterium
GCCTATAAGGTGCCGCACGGCCAGCTTGGAGTCCGGCACGAAAAAATAATTTTTAAATTTGTTCAGCCAGCTCTTAGGCACGGCAGAAAAGACCGCGCCGCCTAAAGCAAGCGCAATCAGGTCATACGGCAAAGCGCCGGAATCAACGCTGAAATACAGCTCGAATACTACCGCCGCCATGACCGCGCTCAACGCGGTGAGAATTCGCAGCGCGCCGGAAAACATTATCATTACCGCCGTAATAAAAGGAAACAGAGCCAAAGCCGTAATGTCGAAAGAAAACAGCGCGGAGCCAAGGCCTATACATACCGAACATGTCAAAGCGGCTCCTTTGCCAAGCAAAAACGAGGACAAAGAAATCGTAAGCATACCGAATATGTATAATATTTTAATCCCGTAAAATTCAAGCGAGGCAAAACCGGCGGAAAGCACGGAAAGCACTATCCCCATACAGGCAAGCTCAGTATCCAGCGGTTTATGCTTGAGCTTATCTGCAAACACGGGCTTGACCGCGCACATAGATACGTACATAAACAGCAGCGCGAAAATAAGATTGAGAGCGGCGTATAGGCCGGACTCGCCCGATCGCACGGAAAAATAAACGTAGCCGCACTGACTTAAGGCGGCGGATAAAAGCACGGCCGGCAGATTGAGCCTTTTGTTAATTCGTCCGAAGATTACGGATACGGCCGTCACTGATACCGAAGTTATTACCGCCGAAATCAGCGCTTCAAAGCCCGGATTGCAGATCAAAGCCGACAGTATATACAGCGGCAGCAGCAGCGCGGCGGATTGACCGGAAAATACCAAGGCAAGATAAAAGCCTGTGGCAAACGGACTGATGGATCCGGTTCTTGCAAGCCACAGCACCAAAAACGCAACGAAAAATACGGAATACTTGACTGCATACTGCCATACGGGAACGTCCGCACGCCTGCGGCAATCCTTTACCGCAGGACTTATCGCGCTATTTTCACCGACCTTAACGCTCATACCGATCACCTCACATAAAAATCCGACCTTTATTATAGCAGCGCCTAAGAGTCGTAATTTGTCGCATTATTCCGAATAAACGGGACGGCCGTCGAAAAGTCCGCAAACTTCCCCTATCACGATTGCGCAATCCGTAAAGACGCTTAATCGATATAAAAAAACCGCAGGCTAACCTGCGGAAATTTTTTAATTCGTCATTGAAATACGGTGCGGCTGCCGTCTTTCTCCTCCTCGTTTTTATAATATATATTCAGTTCGCCGTTTTCGTTAAGCGTGGCAAGCATAATGTCGCGCATTTCCTTGCAGCCCTGAGCGCGTATTTCCTCCTGCAGCCAATCGGCGTCCTTCCCGAATGCCTTAAGATTTCCCTTAAGCATTTTTCCGTCCTCTATTACGTTTGCCATAAGACCGTCTTCAGGCAGACTTACGCCCTGCTCCGTCGCCGTCATAGGCCTGTCGCCGGCCTTGGGCATTACGCTTACGTTGCCGTTGCTTTCCAGAATAGCGTAATTGACCTGATTGATATTAAAATAGCCCTGGCTTCTCAGCTCTCTCATCAGATCGCTTAAATCAAAGCGAGCGCGGCGCAAGCCGTCGTAACGGATCTCGCCCCTGGCGATGAGAAAAATAGACTGACCCGTAAGTACGCGGCGCAGAAAAATGCTTTTGGACGAAAGCACGGAAAACAACATCGAAGACAGCATAAAAAGCACGACGGCAATAAGACAAACCCATATATCGATATCGGACTCTATACACATGGACGCAGCGATAGAGCCGGCCGTAATGCCGACGATATAATCGTAAAACGTAAGCTGCGAAACCTGTTTTGCGCCGTCGATACGCGCCAGAACAAACAATACCGCTACGGATAAAAGCGTTCTCAAAAGAGCCTCGAGATAAATGTTCAAAATCGGATATACCTCCATAAGTAGTAATGGAAATTATATCCGATTGCAAATTTCTTAAACTTATCGTTTTACGCTCTTGCGGATGAATCCGGCCTTATCGGCGCCGGGATACGCCTTAAGCACGGCGCTGTAAAACTCCGCCGGCAATTCCACCGTTTCCTTGATACGGTTGATTTCAAAATACCTCATGCGAACGCCGTCCACGTCCGCGTAATCGATACTTCCGTCGCGCAAAGACAGCATGACTCTTTGCGTCCGCCCGTCGCACACTCGCGTTCCGGTATATCTTTTGTCCCTGCCGGCAAGAGTTTCGCAACGGTCGAAATCGGCGTCCGAAAACCAATTCCACGGCTGCTGAGGATAAAAAACAGAACCCTTTACCGCAATATCTCTTCCGTTAAGCGTCAGTATCTTACCGCCGCCGCTGAAAGCCATGCGCCTGCGGCCTACCACCTGCAGCAAAAACTCGGTTCCCGTCTTGTCACGATAGTAGTACGTCGTATAATTTAACGGTCCGCGCGTGCGCATGACCGCGTAAATTATAACGATGACCAGCGCTCCGCCGACAACCGTGCCCGCGCCGGCCATACGCACAACGAAATTACCTCCCGCAAGCTGCAGCACAAGTCCGACCAGTATAACGACCGCAATCGCCAGTATCGCCGCCGCCTGACCTTTTTTGACAAGATAAGTTTCGGATCTTACAGTGTAAATATGCTCAGCCGCGCGTTGCACTTCCCTGTTGTAATTTTCAGCCACAGACTGCCGCCTCCCGTCCAGATTAAGACAATTTTAACATTTATCACGAAAAATGTAAAGGACAAAAACAAAAAACGCGTTTCTTTATGCCCGATTTATCCGCTCATCCGCTCTCTATTGATCCTTTATATCTTCACCGTCCTCAATGACCGGACGAAAATCCGGTTTTAACGATTGCCGCAAAAGACGCTGCGCTGCCTTACCGCATCCCGATTTCGCGGGGCGGCAGAAAATCCACAAACCGTTTAAATAACGCTCTGCCGCATAAAATCATGCAAATGAAACGTCCTATTTTACAAACCGCCGCGCTTGTCAATAAGTTGCTTTATAGGTCCCTCTCTGATATAATTTATTAAGAACGCAAACTGAATATTTAAGGAGCCGGAATATGTCGGACGCAGCAACAGGAAGAATAAAAAAAACCGCGGTATCGGAGACGTTCAGTCCTCTTTTTCGCGGCGAAAATGCAATCAACGCCGAGGGCGAATACTACGTAACCTTTGACGGCGCAATAAACGGGCAGCGCTGTACGATATACGAAAGTTTCGGCCGAGAAGGTCTGCTGCTTATAAAAAACGAGTCGCAAAGCTTGGGCTGTCTCTTATACACATCTGACGCTGCCGACG
>USBU01000189.1 GCA_900553005.1 uncultured Eubacteriales bacterium
ACGAGATGTAGCTCCGTCTCGTGGGCTCGGAGATGTGTATAAGAGACAGTCCCAAGACACCGTTTCTCCTCTCTTTCAAAAGCGGCGGCAACCGCATTGCTCATCCGCGTAACAGACTTATTTACCGAAAGACGAGTTTTAAAAAGCACGTTGTGCGCCCGATCCGTAAGCCGTTTAGCCGCAAGACACGTGCGGGACGCAGCTTTGGAATATATGCGACCGACGGCATCGCCAAGACGCGCCGCAGCAGCATAAAAACCGCTCAAAAAACGTTCGTTGACACGGCACACGATTTCTGCAGCAATCGAAGGCGTCCCCGCTCTAACGCCGGCGCAGCAATCGCTTAAGCTGTAATCCGTTTCATGTCCGACCGCTGAAATAACCGGCTTAGCGCAATTTGCCACGGCGCGCGCAACAAGCTCCGTATTAAAAACTTCGAGATCGGCGTTTGAACCTCCGCCGCGCGCAACGACAATTACATCGCAATCCCCCGAAGACGCCAGCTTAAGAGCCGCGGCAATTTCCTCAGCCGCTCCCTCTCCCTGTACCTTAACGGGATAAACAAGCGTATCTATATAACCATGCCGCCTGTAAACAACAGATACAAAGTCGTGAATGACCGCTCCGGCATCGCTTGTTACAACGCCGACTTTTTTGATAAACGCCGGTAATTGAGGTCTGTTGTCAAAAAGTCCTTCTAAGCGCAGTTTTTCCTTCAATAATAAAAACCTGCGCCTCAATTCTCCCTCGCCGTAAGGCCGGATATCCCGTACCGTAAACGTAACGCGATTACCTTTGGCGTAATAATTGACCGAACCCGTTACCAAAACCGTTTCTCCGATTCGCGGACTTTCGCCCGGACCGAAACGGACGCAACGAAGAATACTGCCCGAATCACTGAGCGTCATATAAAGATTACCGGCAGCTTCCGATTTTTCGGAAACCTCTCCGAAAACCGTAATGTTTTTTAAAATCAGCTCGTCGTCGAAAACACCCTTTATATAATTATTCAGCTGCGAAACAGAAAGCTTATTTCTTTCCAAGATAAGCCGCCTTCACAGTATTTTTTAGCAGCATTGTGATCGTCATAGGTCCGACTCCGCCGGGCACAGGAGTAATATACGAGGCTTTTAACGCAGCCTGACCGAAATTAACGTCGCCGTAAAGCTTACCGTCAACGCGATTCATGCCGACGTCGATAACAATCGCGCCGTCCTTGATCATATCGCCCGTAATAAATTCTTTTATTCCTACGGCGACAACAAGAATATCGGCGGCAAGCGTATGCTTTTTAATGTCCGTCGTTTTAGAATGACATATTGTGACCGTAGCATTTTCCTTAAGCAGCATGAGAGCGGCCGGCTTACCTACTATATTGCTTCGTCCAACGACGACCGCATTTTTCCCCGCGATTTCAACGCCGGTACTTTTAATAAGCTCCATGATTCCGCCGGGCGTGCAAGCAGCAAGACACGGATTGCCAAGCATAAGATTGCCGGCGTTTACCGCATGAAAGCCGTCCACATCCTTTTCGGGAGCTACAGCCTTAAGCACCGCCGACTCGTCTACTCCTGACGGAAGAGGCAGCTGCACAAGCAATCCGTCTATATTATCGTCGCGGTTGACCGCCTCGACAAGCTCGATAAGCTCCTCAGTAGTAACCGTCGCGGGAAGATAATACTCAAATGATCTGATGCCGGTCTCTTCGCACGCAGATATTTTATTCCTTACGTATATTTTACTGGCGGGATCATCGCCGACAAGAATTACCGCCAAACCGATTTTACGTCCGTATCTGTCCTCAAATTCGGACGCATCGGCCTTGATAGCCGACCTTATTTCAGCTGAAAGCAGCTTTCCGTCAATCAGCGTTGCGCTCATTGAGAATATCCTCCTTGTTTTTTATTACCGAAGCCAGAATTCCGTTGATAAACGACGGGCTGTTGTCAGTAGAATAAACTTTGGCAAGTTCGACAGCCTCATTGACGGAAACTTTTACCGGTACGTCTTCCATAAAAAGTATTTCAAAAGATGCGATGAGCAAAAGCGCAAGATCGATTTTATAAATACGTTCTACGGCGTAACCGCTGGCGTATCCGCCGATAATTTCGGACAAAAAAGCCTGGTTGGAAGAAACTCCTTCCACCAGCGCGTCCAGAAACTGCTTGTCCTCGTCGCTCAAGCCGCTCGTCAGCGCGGCATAGCTCAGCTTATTGCCGCCGCCGTTAATCAGACTTTCAAATATCAGCTTAAAAGCGTTTTCTCTTGCGGTTTTTCTCATGACATCTCCGATAAGCGGCTAAAGGCCTTCCCATTAAAGGAAAGCCCAAACGCCGAAATATTATTTTGTTTCCTCAAAGCAAACGCCCAATACGTTTACGTTAATAGCGCCGGTCTTGAATACCGTCATTCCCTCCACGCTGCGTTTTATATTCTCCTGAACGCGGTACGCCACCTCAGCACAGGAGAAACCGATCATGACGTCTATATATACGTCTATGTTTATAGTGTCGCCTATAGTTTCGGTACGGATACCTTTACCCTGCAGTCCGGCCACTCCGCGGATTTCCATTGCGGCAAGCGAAATTATGGACACTACAACCTTATGCCCGTAACTTACCTTACCAGTAAAATCTGCATTATATCGTGACTTAAACGGCATTTAACGCTCCCCGTGGAAAACGATCGGAATATCCTGCAAAAAATCATTACGGCGCGCCGTTTGATTTTTTTCTATTATATCACAATAATGCGGAAATTACAAACACTTTTCTCTACTCAACGGGAATAATTCTAACGGAAGCAGCGCTTTTTCCCGTTTCGGAAGTCACTATCTCCAGCACCTTTGCGACCTGTTCGCTGGTAAGCGACGGCGATTTGATAATAATATTTATGTTTTCCGTCGTGGAAGTCACCACTGCGTCATCAAAACCTACAGCCTTGATAAGCCCCTCAAGGACAAGCTCCGTATCCATTGCAGCCGTAAGCGCCAGCTTGTCGTTTTCAGCCTTTTCGATAGCTTCCGCGGAAGACGACTCGTCCGAAATGATCGCGTCCAGATACATTATTGTCTGATTACGCGTCTCGCTGCGGTCTGTACGATAAGTAGCAAAGAAATCACTGCTTAAATTATCGTCGGTGCCCGCGTTGGCTTTTTCGGCGCTCTTGTTTAAGTAGATATTAAGTACGCCGGTCAGCACAAGAAGCGCTATCATACCCCTGTCTCTTATACACATCTCCGAGCCCACGAGACGGAGCTACATCTC
>USBU01000190.1 GCA_900553005.1 uncultured Eubacteriales bacterium
TGTAGCTCCGTCTCGTGGGCTCGGAGATGTGTATAAGAGACAGGATAAAATTCGCGCAGTTCCTTGTAAAAAACATGAACAATTACGGAGCCGTAGTCGAGCGCCACCCATTTAGCGTCCGCGTCACGGTGGATCGGCTCAAGCCCATGCTTTGAAAGCTCGTCCTCCACAAAATCGGACAAGGCTTTTACCGCCGTAGAGGAATAAGCGGAGGCAATGACGAAATAATCCGCCACAATAGTCTTGCCGCCTAGGTCAATCGTAACGATGTCCTTGCCCTTTTTTAAATCCAGCAGATATGCAACGGCATCGGCCAGTCCTTTGGGTTGTGTCAAATCATAATTTGTAAGTACTGCGTTTGTCATATTTTCTCCTGTAATGACTTTAAATATTCGTAAGCTTTCAGGGTAACGGGAGCAATCTCCTGCCCGTTCGTCCTTAAATAATCTATCGTATTTTCAAATATAAGCTTAATTCCGCGGTCGAGATTATCGTAAACCGCCGCACGGATCTCGTTTATACCCGTAAAATCACGGCCGTCCTCTATATAATCTGCGGCAAATATAATCTTTTGCAAAAGACTCATCCTTTCCGCGCCGGTAGTATGCGTCCTTATGGCCGCCAAAACGTCTTTGTCGCGCTCTTTGAACAGTTTTTCTGCAATCGCCGCGCCCGTAATCTGATGTCTGCAGCTTTCAGGAAGAGCATCCGCCTCTTTACCGCAGTCTATGCCCAGCGCCCTAAGCCGCTCAGGGCCGACGTACTTCCCTATATCGTGTAAAAGCGCCGCCCTCGTCGTCTTATCCGTATCAGCGCCGTTTAATTTTGCAAGTATTATCGCCGCCTTTGCCGTGCGGTAAATATGCTCGCGCCGCGACGGCTTTATATCGAATTCGTCGTACCTTGCGGTTATATACTCATATTCGCGATACAGCCCGCGCTCGGCGATATAATCCGCGACAATCCCGGGAACGATCTCGGCCTGCTTACCGAAAGCGACGGCCGCTCTTAAAAGCGAGGAAGATCCCTCCAGTCCCTGAAACGGCGCAAGCTGCACGTCAAACATTTTTTTTGCTTTTTGCAACGCCTCGGCCTTAACCGGAAAATACGGCCGCTCCACAACATAAAAAATAACGGTTTCCTTCAGTATATCCGTGCGCGCCCATTTGTCCAGCGAGCTTAATCCGTCGCTTCCGATAACAAAATACAGCTTATCTTTTCCGTCGTAAAAATTAAGCGCTGTTTTATAACTGTAGCTTGTGCCGCCCATAGAAAGCTCGTAATCCGACACGACGACGTTTGAAAGGTCGCTGAACAGACGCTTTAAAAGCTTTATACGCTCACGGCCGTCGAGCAGCGCTCCGCCGCGCTTGAACGGAGAAACGTATGCCGGCACGACGATAACCTCGTCGAAGCGGAGACTGAGATTTTTAACAAGCTCTGTATGCGCGTTTGTAGGCGGATCGAAGCTGCCGCCGAAAATAGCTTTTGCCGACATATCACTCAACAAACTCAAATTCGATATCCATTACGCGGACGGTATCCCCGTCCTTTGCTCCGGCGCGACGTAGCGCCTTGATAACGCCTGTTTCCTTAAGCTTTTTCTGAAACCAGTTAAAGCTGTCGTAACTGTCCAAAACAACGTTTCGGCTAAGCTCCTCAACAAGACCGCCGGAAACATCGAAACCGCCGTCGTCATCGCGCGTGACGGTAAAACCGGTCGTATTGCGCGGTTGATATTCAAAAGGCTCGTAATCCAGTTTTTCCATAGGAGGAAGCGCAGCTAATTTTTCATAAACAGCTTTTATAAGCTTGTCTATACCACTTTTAGTGGCTGCGCTTATAAGGAAAGATTCCTTTCTGACTGACTTTTTAAAACGCTTCACAGCCGAATCGTCGGTCAAAACGTCCGCTTTATTAAGCGCGATAATCTGAGGTAAAGAAGCAAGCCGCTTGTCGTAAGCTTTAAGCTCTGCGTTTATTTTACGGTAATCCTCCACCGGATCGCGCCCCTCGCTGCCGGATATATCCACCACATGTACTATCAGCCGGGTCCGATCTATATGGCGAAGAAACTCCGCACCTAGCCCGACGCCCTCGCTGGCGCCGTCTATAAGGCCCGGAATATCGGCCATAACGAAAGAATTATCGTAATACTTTACCACTCCAAGATTGGGCGACAGAGTTGTAAAATGATAATTTGCTATTTTGGGACGCGCCGCGGAAACTACCGAAAGCAGCGTGGATTTGCCGACGTTGGGATACCCGACAAGACCTACGTCCGCTATTATCTTAAGCTCGAGAATTACGGCGTGCTCCTCGCATTTTTCTCCTACCTGAGAGAACCGGGGAGCCTGTCGGCGGGACGACTTGAATCTTGCGTTGCCCTTACCTCCGTAACCGCCTTTAAGAACGGTAACCTCAGCGTCCGCTTCAAACATATCCGCAATGATTTTTCCGCTGTCGGCGTCGCGCACTACAGTACCGCGAGGCACGCGAATAATAAGATTTTTCGCGTTTTTGCCGTGACAGAACTTACTGCTTCCGTTTTCCCCGTTATCCGCGCGGAAATGCTGCTCGTACTTAAAATCCGTAAGCGACGAAAGTCTCTCGTCGACTGCGAAAATAACGTCGCCGCCCTTGCCGCCGTCGCCGCCGTCCGGACCGCCGTCCGGCACGTATTTTTCTGTATAAAACGAGGTGCAGCCGTTGCCGCCGTTGCCTGCTTTAATGTAAATTTTAGCCTTATCAACAAACATATTCTATCAAACTCCGACATTATCGGCGGCCGGATTTTTTAATCCGAAACGCCTCAGTATCGCGGCAGCCGCCCTTCTGCCGGCGCCCATTGCAAGGATGACGGTGGCAGCCCCAGTAACGGCGTCGCCGCCGGCATATATTCCGTCCACCGAGGTCATCATATCCTCGTCAACTACAAGTATACCCTTTTTTGCCGTTTCCAATTTATCAAAGCTGTCCTTTATCAACGGATTGGGGCTGGTGCCCAGCGCCACTATCACCATATCGGCTTTCATGGTAAACTCGCTGCCCTCGATCTTTTCGGGAGAACGTCGGCCGCTTGCGTCCGGCTCGCCCAAACGCATTTTGACGCACTTTATTCCGTTTACCCAGCCGTCTTTACCGATAAATTCCACAGGATTTGTCAAAAGAAGAAATTTTATCCCCTCCTGTTCGGCATGATGAATCTCCTCTTTTCTCGCAGGCATTTCCTCGCGGCCGCGGCGGTAAACTATACTTACC
>USBU01000191.1 GCA_900553005.1 uncultured Eubacteriales bacterium
CGGCAGCGTCAGATGTGTATAAGAGACAGATATTTCAATAATATTTACATATAAACATCAAGCGCCAAAGCATAAAACCGCAAATAAAAACTAAAGAAATTCGCCGCCAGTCTCACGCAATATAAAAAAGTCCTCGACATAATCCGAGGACATCAAAAAAAACAACGCTAATCAACAATCGAGCGCTTATAATTTTCGCTCCACCGCTTCATTTGGGCCGCATTTTCAGAAGCCTGAGAGCTTATATCTTTTCCTCCGGACAAACGCGCAACCTCCTCCACGGACGCCCGACTATCCAAAGCAACCACTCGCGTAAAAGTCTGCCCGCTATCGGCATATTTATCAATAAAGAAATGCGAATCTGCCATAGCCGCAATTTGAGGCAAATGCGTAACACACAAAAGCTGATGCTTAGTCGAAAGCCGAGCAAGCTTTTTGGCAATTTCCTGTCCGACTTTTCCGCTGATTCCGGTATCAATTTCATCAAACACTACCGTAGGAGTATCGTCAATACTGGACGAAACCACCTTTAAAGCAAGCATCAAACGTGAAAGCTCACCGCCGGAAATTATTTTCACCAAAGGCTTCAAGGGTTGTCCGGCATTAGGACTTAAATAAAATTCAGCCTCGTCAAAGCCGTTTGCCGAAACCATTTTTTCACACATGCCGAACGACGGCATTTCGGAAAATTTAACCTTAAATTCGGAATCCGCCATACCGAGCTCCGCAAGTTCATTCACAACGCTGCGCTCAAGCTCCGCAGCCGCCGCTCGCCGCACCTCGCTCAAGGCGACGCAATCCGAATACAGCCCGCGTAAAACGTCGTTTTTTTGACGTGTAAGACAAACATAATTCTCCTCGGCGTTTTCGATCTCGTCAATTTTCCCGATAAGCTCTGCACGCGCATCCATAACAGCCTCATAACTGCCGTATTTACGCGTAACATTACGAATTACGTCAAGCCGTTTCTCAATCGCTTCAAGTTCGTCAGCAGAAAAATCCATGGACTCAAGCTCATCCGCAAGCGATTCCGCCAAATCCTCAGCTTCGATTGCAAGCGACTTCAGCCGCTCCGCCCATTCTCCATACCTGCCGTCATATCCAGCCAAAGACGACACGCTTTTTTCCGCGGAAACCATCAAGTCAACGGCCGAAGCTCCGTCCGCATCGCCGGAAAGAAACGAACGCGCCTCTCCCAGCAGCGAACAAATCCTTTCGGCTCCGAGAAATTTTTTTCTAAGCGCAATCAATTCGTCTTCTTCGCCCGGCTTCAATTTGGCACGCTCAATTTCGTCAAGCTGAAACTTATAAACGTCAAGATTGCGCGCCCTGGTTTTCTCGTCTCCGATTTCATTAAGTTTTTCTGTCACATTACGAAGCAAAGTATATTGCTCCGACACTTTTTTAAGCAAAATATCTATATTATGTCTGGCATAGTAATCTACAATTCTGATGTGATTGGACACATTAGCCAAAGATTGATGTTCATTTTGTCCGCAGATATCGACTAAACACGCCGAAATTTCTCTAAGCATGGTTACGGTAACGCTGCGACCGTTGACGCGCGCTTCATTTTTACCGTCGGCGCCGAATTTACGCATAATTATTAATTCGTCTTCCCCGTCGTCAAGATAATCTGAAAAATTCCCCTTCAGCTTTTCAGGTATAGAAAAAACGCCCTCGACAAAGCCTGAATTTTCACCGTACCGAAGCATCGTTTTATCATATCTGCCGCCGGTAAGAAGCATTATGCAATCTACGATGATCGATTTCCCGGCTCCCGTTTCGCCACTTAAAATATTCAGTCTATTGCCGAATTCAAGTTCCAATTTCGACAAAAGCGCAAAATTTTTAACAGTCAGTCTGGTAAGCATAATACACTACCCCGCACAATCAATCAAACGCGATTTCCCTTAACTGAGCCACCATTTCCTCGGCAGAAGTCTCATTGCGCAGCACCGCAAAAACCGTATCGTCTCCGGCCACACAGCCTAAAACCGATTTATTTTTCAACCTGTCAATCATCGCGCCGGCAACGTTTGCGCTGCCGGACAAAGTTTTGATAACGACGATATTAACGGCATAATCGATAGAAATAACCGAATGACGAAACATATCCGTAAATTTTGAAGCCACGGCGCTATCCCCGCGCTCCTTGGTATAACGCTGACGCTTTCCGTCGGCGCTTATCTTGATAAGGCCCAGCTCTTTTATATCGCGTGAAACAGTGGCCTGAGTAACCTCAAACCCGGCGTTTTGCAATTCTTTGGCAAGCTCGTCCTGCGTCTCTATCTCTTTATCGGAAATAAGTTCCAATAATTTAATTTGTCTTGCGTTTCTCGGCATAAAAACTATTCCTCCCTGCTTGTAATCCCCCACTTATTGAGCTTAGTTAAAAGCTTGTTGAAAAAACCGTGTCCGCTGAGCCGCACAAAAGATACGACCGCGTCAGATTTTTTAAGCCGTATTTCAGCGCCGCCCGATAAACGCGCACCGGACACTCCGTCAACGACAAGATTAACCGAGCCGCGCCCGCCAATCCTTAAAGCTATTTCGTCATTTTCCGATACCACGATAGGCCTGGAGTGCAACGAATGGGAATTTATAGAGGTAAGAATAAACGCCGCCACGTTGGGACTCAAAATCGGCCCGCCAGCGCTGAGCGAATAGGCAGTCGAGCCGGTCGGCGTACTTACAATATAACCGTCGCAAAAATATCTGTCAACAAATTCATCGTTTACAAACACATCGGCTTCCAGCATACGCGAATCGGAATCGCGGCTGACGACCACATCGTTAAGAGCAAAAAAACACTTGCCTTCAGCCTCAGCAGAAAGAAGCGTGCGCCTTTCCAAAGAATATTGTCCATTTATCAGCGCATCTACAAGAAAATCGACGCGATCAGGCTCCTCCTCCGTCAAAAAACCTACGAAACCAAGGTTAAGCCCAGCAACCGGTATATGGTATCGCGCACAATACTTTGCAACACGCAAAATCGTGCCGTCGCCGCCTACCGTAAGCATAAAATCAAAATCAGCGGGCTTGCTGAGTGAAAAATAATCCGATGCCTGTACTTTACTCTTCAACTCCTCGTCAACGGCATAAGAAACTCCCCTATACGACAAACACTTTAAAAGAGCTTTTGTGACGGAAAGATCCTTATCCTTATGAAGGTTTGTAAAAATACCTACTTTCAAGCTCCGATGCCTCCAGCATAATCACGTTTTATGCAATTATTATACATCTAA
>USBU01000192.1 GCA_900553005.1 uncultured Eubacteriales bacterium
AAGTCGTCGGCAGCGTCAGATGTGTATAAGAGACAGGTCCCGACAAGTTGTCTACGCCGAAGCTTAATTCCAGCGCGCGCGCTAAAAGAGCGTAAGCGGCAAGCTTTTCTTCCGCTGCCTCCTCTGAAAGCCCAGACAACTCTTTTAACAGAAAATCGGGACGATCAAAAGTTACGTTTTTGAAATCGTCGACAACCGCAATATAAACTTCCGTCCGCGGCAAAGCGCCGTCCGGCTTACCGCGAGATAAATTTTTCAGCATTTTTCGCGCGCGCCATCCTTACATTTATTTGACGTGCCGTCGCCGACCGGATCGGACGGCTAAGCATTTTCTTCAAAAGACTCTTTACAAAATATAAAGCAATCGATTTTTCCTTTCAAACCGGCTTATCCCAAAGCGTCAAAAGAAGCTTTCAGCCTTTGCGAATCAAACGCCCCAGCCCTTTTTATCAAGAAAATCCAGACAATGGCGCCAATCGCCGAGATCGAACGAATGCTTGCCTGTTTTAATATGATAAGCCAGGTTTCCCTCATGATATGCAACGTCAGGTACGGGCGAATCGGGCGCAACCAACCCGGGTATCCCGTAAATGCGCGAATATACTTCGCCGGCAAGCTGACATGATAAAAACTCGTTTTCCGGACAAGCCCACGCGTCGTCGGTAGAGCTTGTAACATACAACAGGCGCGGCGCGGCAAGCGCGACCAGCTGGTGGAAATCCACGGGAAGATCGTTTTCTCTTCCGGAATAGCTTTTATAAACCTCGGTAAACCAATACGGAAAATTTTTGTTAATGTCAGCTATTTGCTCTCCGGTATTGTCGCGTGCGATTGCCGAACCGGTGCAGCCGGCATTGCTTACGTATGCAAACGCAAAGCGTTTATCGGTAGCGGCAGTATAAAGCGCGGTTTTTCCTCCGCGTGAATGTCCCAGCACTCCCATACGCGACACATCCACGCTTTTATCGATACAAAGATAATCGGCAATGCGCTTGGCAAAAAAGCTCCATGCGGCAATGGCCCTTGCCGAAGCGTCCGTCTTTTTACCGATAAGCAGCTTATTTATTCCTGTATCCTCTCCTCCCCATTCGTCAAAAGCGGCAGATGAAACGTAATACGCCGCTACCGCGTAACCTCGGTCAAGAATCATACCCAGCGGAAGCGAGGTAACCGAGGGAGTTTTTTCGTAGCGGTCAACGTCAGTCAAATCAAACTTATCCTCATAATGCTGTAATATGCAATACACAAGAACGGGCGGATTAGGCCTATTCGGCGGCAGAAACAGCCAAAAGCGGCTCTTATAGTCGCCTTTGGTCACACCGACGCGTCGGATAACGGCGCGGGCGTTTACCGTTTCGGACTCGACGAAAAAAGAAAAACCATCTTCCGCTCCGTCAGGATAACGGCCGAACACATTATCAGTAAACCAATCGGCAAGCTCGGCGCGACGCGCTTCCCAGGCGGAAACGGAATTGACCTTTGTCCCGTCGAAACACGTGAAAATATCCGGTAAATTTTTAATGATTTTCATGATTTTCCCTCTCCAAAAATATTATTTGCCACCGGCTACACAAAAGAGCACAGCAACATTAAAAGCGGTATTGTTATAACGCTTAAAAGCGTAGTCAGTATCGTATTTTTGACGGCGGTCGCACGATCTCCGTCAAACATTTCGGCAAACGTCAGAGACAGCGAGGCGGCAGGCATGGCCATGACGATGTATGCCGTGATTATTACCGAACGCTCCAGCGACGGAAACGCAAGACGGATAAGCAGCGTTATCCCCAAACATATCAGCGGCGCGGCAATAAGCTTTATAAAGCATACTAGGTAAACCTTTGCGTCGGTAAAAAGCGATTTAAAGCGAATCTCTGCCAGTCGGATTCCCAAAATCATCATGGAAAGAGGAAGCGTCATATCCGCAAGATAGCCGACTCCGCTTGAGACCGGCGTCATTACATCTGCCGGAATATAGCTTTTGAAAAAAAACAGCGGCAGCGCAACTGCCAACGCGGCCGTAGGAGGATTAAGCAGCGCGCGCTTAAAGCTTATATTTTTTCTGTCGCCCGTTACGGTATATACTCCAAGCGTCCAGCTGGCAATGTTGAATCCGAGTATAAATACGGCGGTGTAAATCAGCATTTCCGGATTTTCCGGAAACAGTGCTTTCATGACCGGAATCCCCATAAAGCCCACGTTTCCCATAAAAGAAGCGATCACGCATATGCGTTTTTCGGCGTCCGTCTTTCCGATAACTGCGTCCGCATCCTCGGCGCCGTTTTCAGGCGCGCGCTTATCTTTAAAGAAAGAAAACGCAAGTTTTGCGATAAAGAAAATCAGCGCGTGAAAAAACAGCGACAGCGCAAATGAAATCCCCATGCCGATCAGCAGCTGAGGCTGATAATCCTTTTCCAGAAAGGAATCTATTGTGAGAAACGGCTGGGATACGTAAATCAGGACCGCAACGAGCGCGGCTACGGCTTTTTCGGGAAGCATATTGAGACGCTTGAGAATAAATCCGGGGACGGCCAGCGCAATCATTATGCCTACGCTTATCAACGATGTGAGAAAATCAACCTGCATGACTAAAACATTATACTCTACCGCAGCCGACAAAATCAACCGTTTTGATACGAGAAAACGGTATTTTTCATACAGCCGGCGCCTATACTGCAAAAATACGGTTATCTGGCAGCCGATAAAAACAAATAAACAAAAGAGGCGACCGAAAAGTTTGCTTAAACAGCGCTTTATTCTTTGCCGTAAAAGGGCGCAAAGAAAGAGTCAGGATAAGAATTATTCTTTTCTTAACGATAAAATCCGTTTCTTCGCAAACGCCGCGCGGCGCGCATTACGGTCTGAAGCGAACCGACCGCTTGCCCGGCAACGAAAAAACGGAATAACGAAAAGACTTTCCCCTTGATCAGCGCGGATTAACCGAAAGCCGCGCTAGGGGAAAGTCTTTCCTTTAGGAGTATAAATATTTTTCCGCCGTAATACGACGCGAAAAACTGAATTAAGCTTCCGCAAGCTTATCTCGCGGGCGGCGTCTGCCGACTTATTTGGTTATCGTAACCTTATTAAGCGCCTTGGGATTGTCCGGATCGTTACCTATTGCGCAGGAAATCTTGCAGGCCAGCATCTGCGCGTACAGCGCAAAAGCAAACATCGCCTCCATCTCATCGCTGTCTCTTATACACATCTCCGAGCCCACGAGACGGAGCTACATCTCG
>USBU01000193.1 GCA_900553005.1 uncultured Eubacteriales bacterium
GATGTAGCTCCGTCTCGTGGGCTCGGAGATGTGTATAAGAGACAGCTGCCAGCGCGCCGTATAAAACGGCCGAAGACGCGACCGCGCCGTAATCTATCGCCCAAAAGCTGAACCCGTTTATCGCAAGCTGACAGACAAGCTCCAGCACGAAAGCCACGGCCACGGGAATATAGGTGACGTACTTGGTTACCGCGGATTTACTCAGTCCGCATTCGGCCGCAAGACGCTCCGCCCGCTTTACGATGGGCTTTTTAATCAGATTAACGATAACGACCGTGAGCAGGACCACCACCGCCGCGCGGAACCCGTAATTGCACATAAGCGATCGCACGGAATTGATTATTTCTTCCATAAAACAACCTCCTTGAATTTTCTTCCCGCCAAACCCGCCCGAAAATATAATAAGCCCTTTATCTTCCGAATTCGTCGTAAAGCTTGTAGAAATATGCGTCCGAAAGATAAGCGCGGTAAATGCTGTTGTTTTTTATTTCGTTCTGCGCCTCCTGCGCGCTCATCGTAAGCAGCTTGTCCCTCAGCACGCCGTAAATTTCCTGATATTTTTTATCCTGCTCGGCGGCGGAAAGATTATCCTGCAGCTCGCGCTCCGCCTTAGCCTGACCGAGGGCTTCGGTATAAAGCTCGGATTCTGCCTTCTGCCTTTCAAGCTTTTCTTCGTTTTCCTTTTCCGTCAGAGAATTGTTGTACTTAAGCGCTTCGGACATAAGCTCGTCGCGCTGAGCCTTAAGCCGGTTAATTTCCTCCGTCAGCTTGGCGGTATAGGAAATATTAAAGTCGTCCATCGCCTTTTGCCGCTTTACCTCCAGTCCGGCCAGCTTTTCCTCCAGATCCCTTTCGGCCAAATAATACGACTCCGCCGCGCTCGCCGCTTTGCCGGCCTTTTCCGAATTGAGCGCCGCAACGGTATTTGCCGCAATGGACGAACGCGCCAGTCCGCGTTTAAGCGCGTCGTTGCCGGCGGCCTCCACCGCGCTTGCGTATGCGTCCTCAAGACTTTTTATGGTACGCGCGTAAGCCTCGGAATTGGCGCTTTTATCCGACGAATATTTTTCAATGAGCGCTGCTATTTCGTTTTCCACAGAAGCTTCGCCCGCGCGCCGGTATTCCGAAAGAGAGCTTTCCGCGGCGTTATTTATCTCCTCGTCGGAGGGCGCGTCGTATTCCAGCCGCTCGTAAGAGGCCCCGGCCTCAACACGCGGCTTTTCCGGCAGTCGGCCGGATGAATTTATTTCGTTTATTTTGTCAAGAACGTCCGCATAATCGCCGCCGTCTTCGGCTTTTCCGCTAGCCTTTTTTATCAGACCGTTGACGTAATTCACTATATTCATTATTCCGTTCTCCTTTAATCCTTTGATTGTAAAAATACTGCATCCTCCTGTTTCTGTAAACAAGAGCTTTAATCCGGCGCAGACTAATCGGGCACATAGAAAAATTCTCCCCTGCGCTCCAGCCGCCCGAAATCCAATCTGAAGCAGTCGTCCCCGTAGCTTATTACCTTGCCGCCGGAAAAAACCGGCTGCCGCGCTCCGCATGGAATTTTTTTATATATAAGCGCTCCGCCGGCGTCCATTATTACGCCGGTATCGCCGTTATTCTCCACGCGCGCGCTGCTAACCCTGCCTTTGCCCAACGTAACCGTATTATTTGAAAATTTCATTCCTCCCCTCCCAAAACAAGCTCAAGATCGGCGCGCACCTTAGTCCCGCCCGACATCGGATCATCCGCAACGAGAGCCTCATAAGTCACGGACGTATTTTTTGTTAAATACGGGCAGAACAATGTACGGCCGTACTCCACAGGATAAAGCGTCCTTACCGATCCGTCCTCTGCAAGCATAAGTATATATCCGCCGAAAACCGTAGTCAGTCTGGGACGCTTAAGCTGTCCGTCAACAGGCAGATCGTAGCAGGAAAGATTACTGCCGTTCCAGCCGATAATTCTGTTGAGCTCTCCGTCCTTATACGAAACGACGTACTCGCCGCAAAAATCGAGCGTTTCGTCCTCTGCTATTCTGTAGCTTAGTATATTTTCAAAATTCACAAGCACATGCAGATTTGTGCTAAGCGTTTTCATAAAAATCCATCGACCGGATATCGAGAAAATATCGAAGCTTTTGTTTTCCAAATAGTATTTTAATCTGTTCTGATTGTTTACGTTATTGCCGAGTACGCCCGCGGACTTATAAACGCCCAAAGCGATCGACCAGTAATCGATAAAGCAGGAATCGTGCTTGTTTATCGTAAAATCAGACGGCACGGCGGCGATCCAGTCAGTCTCGGACACATCGTCGCCGCTTATACTGACAAGATAAAAATCCCCCGAAGCAACAACAGCAAGCTGATAAACGGCCGACTGTCTGACTGCGCATACCTCGCTGACGCCGGCATAAGCCCCGAATGTCCGTTTTTGAACGACTCCGTCGGCATAAATATAGCCCGTAAGAACTCCGCCTCCGACGAAAAGGCTTCCGTCAGAGCATAAATCAGCCGCCGCGCCGCCGGCGCCGACCTTATACAGCGCGGACAATCTGCCTGAAACCAACGTATATACGGTAATTTCCTTGTCGTCAGCGACGGCAAGATACCTGCCGCCCGGTTCGGAAATAAACCGCGCGTTTTTCGCAAGCCGATATTCTATAAGTTCAGGACAGTCGAACGTCACCCGCACCCCAATGGGAAGCTCGTAATAATACGCAACCTCGGCTCCGCCTGATTTAACGTTAAAAAACGATAAAACATGCTTGTTTTTATGCTCGACAGAGCCGTTAATTCTGAGAAACCCGCTTAAGCTTTCAATATGCGCTCCGGACGCATAGAAGCCCCTCAGAGCGCATACGCCGTCGATCGTCAGCATCAGCTCGTAAGGAGACGATGAAAACTCCGCCGAAAACGCAATAGTATTGCCGCTGAATACGGGCGCCGCTTCCGCAGTTTCCGTAATATCGGAGGCTCCTCTGGGCATAACGGCGGTTTTATGATAGTTGCCTCCGTGCGCAATCGCATAAGTTCTACCGCCGAACGGCTTTAAACCCAGCATTATTTCAGCAAGCGGATTCAAGCCGGCGGTGAGCATGAGCTTTTCGGAGGAAAAATCAAGATAAATTTCCGATTTTATCAGTATATCCTCGCCTTCGGTCTTAACTACCGGCTCGAAAGACGCGTAATTTACGAGCGCGCCGGACAAGTCTCTTATACACATCTGACGCTG
>USBU01000194.1 GCA_900553005.1 uncultured Eubacteriales bacterium
CTACACCTATTAAGTCGTCGGCAGCGTCAGATGTGTATAAGAGACAGGAATTATTAACCGTAAAAGTGTTATAATCGTAGAAAATAAATAACGAGGAGACGTTTTTTCGGTATGTTTGAAAATTTCAGAAAGTTCAGGGAAGTAAAGCAAAGGGCTCGGGCGGCCGCCCGTCCGGAATACGACTCCGACGGAAGAGAGCTTTTACGTATGACGGTAAAATCGGACGATGAATTTGTTTCGCCGTATTCTATTCGCGGATATTCCGTGCTGTCGGAGGAGGTAAACGGTTTTCTCGATACCGTAGCGGCGCATATGCCGCTCAAAAACGACTTGCATATAGAAATTTCCGGCGATACGATTGACAGCGGCGAAAGAGAGGAATATGCCGCCGCCGTTAAAAATTCGTATCGCGTCAAGGCGCTGGAATCGGATCGCAGGCTTAAGCGTAACGCGGCGCTGGCTCTTGTCATGGCGTTGCTTGCCGCTGCGATTCTGGCGCTTTACGTCTGTCTTGAGCTTTACAGCGCTGGGTACGTGCTTCTGGAGCTGATAGACATTACGGCATGGGTTTTTATGTGGGAGGCCGTCGATCTGTTTTTTCTTCAGCGTCCCGTATTGAAAGCGGAGCAGATAAGAGCGTACCGTCTTTTTGACGCCGAGATAAGCTTTGTCGGCAACGCAGCAGATGAATACGCCGGATAAAACTAATAACGTAAAAATCCCCCGAGCGCTCGATGTGCGCGGGGGATTATTTTTTGAAGTATATGATTGATGTTTTATTTTCTAAGACTGCGGTAATCGTCGCTAAGCAGCCCGATTCGCCGGCATGTCGGAAGCAGAAGCAGCATTATTACCATATTAAGGTAGGCCATCGGAAGCTGAGTCAGTCTGAACGCCGCAATGTAAGCAAAGTAATTCATTCCGCTGTAATACATGTAATACAGGCCAAGCGAATTGAGTCCCAGCGTGCCTACAAGCAAAGATGCCGTCACTGCGACAAGCGCGCGTAAGGCTACGTTTTTAAACGGCAGCTTTCTGAAAAGCAAACCGAACGTTACCGTGGCCAAAAAGTTTCCGGCAACCAATATCGGATTCGGGGGAGCAAAATTGACGGTGGTAAACTGGCCTAATATGTCGGTGACGGCGGCTACTACGCCCCCTCCGAACGGACCCATGATGGCCGCGGATATATACCAGCCAAGATATGAAAGGCTTACCTTAAGCGTAGGCGGCAGCGCGGCCGAAAGATTGTTGGAGATTGCTTTTAGCACCAGCGACAGCGCGGTAAGCGTGGCAAGGTACGTGATTCTCCTTGTGGCGGACAAGGTCTTGTTTTTTTCTTTGCAACTTTTCTCAGGTGCAATATCGCTGTCGGCAATTTTGCAGATGGTCGGAGTTGCGATTTCCTGTTGATGTTTCATCAATGTCGGGCTTCTCCTTATATTAAATTTTTATATGTCTGCCGCAATAATACGGCAACGCATACAAAATTTATTATATACCATTTTTAAGGTATTAGCAAGCGATTTGTCCTTTTTTTGCTTCTTGTTTCGTTTTTTGTTTGCGCTTTGCGCTTGTTTTTACTCCGGTTTTGAAGAAATCGACGTCTATCAGCCCGAATACGAACGCAAGCGCCGCATAAAAAGCAAGGCTGATAAGTAAAGAGATGGCAATGGACCAAAACAGCGCTAAGCCGGACAAAAGAGAAAATACGCATTTCGTCACGAAAACGGTGGGTATTGTCAGAAGTACGCTTTTTACAAGCTTTCCCATATAGGAAAAACCAAGGCCCGTCTTTTTTCTTATGCTTAATATATGTAAAGCGCACGTCACGGTCCAGCCGGTTCCCATTCCTATGCTCAGGATTATAATATTGAAATTACCGTAAAAAGCAAACAGTATCGCAAACATTACAGCAGAGCCTATCAGGTAATTTATAAAGCTTTTAAGCTCTAAGTCCAGCGAATTCATTACGGATGAAGTTATGTTTTCCACGGACAGGGGCACAAGGAGCCATGCCGACGCCGTTATAAATCTTCCGGCGTCCGCGTTGTCGTACACGAATCGTCCTATAGGCTCTCCCAGCGCAAAGAACATCGGGACAAATAAGGAAGCGATGATTACAGAAAAGCCTATCGCGCTTTCCACCTGAGCGTTGACGTGCTTTGTGTGTCCTTTGCTTATGCCTGTCGAAACCGTAGGAATCATGACAAACGCCAGCGAGCCGACGACCGTAATCGGGATATAAAGAAGGGGCATCGCCATGCCTACGCTGGAGCCGAACAGCGCCATGGCTTCGGTGCCGGTATGTCCGCTTGCCATCAGCAAAAACGGTACAGCTAAGGCGATAAGCGAGTTTATTACGCTGCTTGCGGCCCGCGATACGGTAATGGGAGTGGAGGACTTAAGCAGCGGCACGATCTGTCCCTTTGGATTTGCAAGTCTGCCCTTGGCCGTAAAAAAGCACAGCACTACCGCAATCATGCTTACAAAACATCCCAGCGACAGCGAAAGAGCGGTCATGTAAAGCTTGTTAAAGCCCATTATAAAGAGTATTATACAGATCACGATGCGCGCGATTTGCTCCAGTATTTCTACAAGCGAAACCGCAAAGTATCGTTGCCGACCCCAAAGATTGCCTCTGAACGCCGAGTAAACCGAGGAAAATACCAGCGCAGGCAGCAGAAAAAGCAATACGACCGAACTTTGCGGATCGGTGAATAGTCCGCCCAAAGGTTTGTATAGCAGCAGCACCAGACCTGCTACCGCCAGCGATATCGCAAGACCGACTATAAGCGCCGCCGCCGTAAGCGAACGTTCTTTTTTCAGTTCTCCGGATATTCTGTATTTAGCGGTCAGCTTGCTGACGATAAGAGGGATTCCGCTGGTCGTCGCCGTCAGCAGCACAAAGAAAAACGACAGCGCCACCTGATAGACGCCCAGCATGGCCGCGCCCAGCTCTCGTGAAAGAAATATTTTAAAGATAAAGCCGAGCGCACGGTCTATTACCGTAAAAACGGATAATGTGAATACTGCGGAAAATATTGTTTTTTTCATTGCTAAGCCCCTGTGGATTGCGTTAATATTATTTTATTAAGCGCGTCTTTTTTATAGAACGCAGGACATAAGCATGTAAAAGCGAAAATGCGGTGAAAATAAGGTTAAAAAGCCGTAAATTCACTGT
>USBU01000195.1 GCA_900553005.1 uncultured Eubacteriales bacterium
CGAGATGTAGCTCCGTCTCGTGGGCTCGGAGATGTGTATAAGAGACAGAAGCAAAACCGCACAGACAAAAAGTAATGTGTTTACGATAATATTTGTAATCGCGATTCCGTTGACGCCCAATCGCGCCGATACCGATAAGTTGCTGACGAGAAAGGTATCGAGCAGAACGGACAGCGCCATCTGAATGCTGAGAACGACATACAGATATCTGTCCTTTTTCAGCGTTATAAGCACCGTCATCATAAACCGCCAAAGTGTAGCGAAAAGTGCGGCAACCGTTTCCAGCCGAATATATGTAACGGTAGCATTAATCAGCGTACCGTCCTGCGCCATAAAAATAACCAGCGGTCTGGCGCAGGATATAATGAAAATTGAAACAACCGCATAGATAACCGCCGTAGCGGTCAATCCTGTTCTTACTTTATTGGCAAATTCTTTTTCATCGCCGAGAGATTTGCCGAGCAGAAAGAACAGAGGAAGAATGAGCGCTTCCTGCACCACTTCATAAAATAAATTTACCCATTGCAGTTGACTTGCGATATTGATTCCGCTATCCGACGGCAAATCGCCGAGGAAGTAAATTCGGACTGTCTGATAGACGGTCGGGAGCAGCATCGTTGCGAGAATCGCAAACCATAAACGATAATTGACCGTTTTCAATGCCTTGACGATACGCATTATCCGATTTCCTCCGTGATTCTCCCGCGGTTTTGTTCAACCCAAATTTTCGAGAAATTCACCCAATCTTTTGTGCGTTCGTATTGAAAGTTATCGGGCGACATATCTGCGGCGGCTTTGTTCATCCGCCAAATCAGTTTATCCGCGAATCCGCGTAATGTTTGCTCGTCTACCCGATAGACAGCCAAAGCGGATTTCATCTGTCCCATAATATCGATTTTATTTCTTTGATGACTGCCGATATTGATCCATAGCCAAAGAATATATGTCAGATCTTCCCAACGTTCGCCGAACGCCGCGCTGTCCCAGTCAATGATTGCAACAGGGACATCGTTTCGGAAAACTGTATTGCAGGGGGACAGATCGTTATGGCATATTACTTTGCCTTCCGGCGCAAAACCCGAAGAAACGTCGTGCAGATCTTTTACGATTTTCATAAACGCACACAGTTGTGCGAGCGTTGTGTTTCCGATTTCACTCGGAACATATCCATCAATGAATGCAAAAGTATCCCGTCCGCATTCGTCAAGACCGAAGTATCTTTGCGAATACGGATATCCTTTTTTTTCAAGATATTTAAGCACGGAGTTGGCAAACTCGCTTTCTTGTTTGTGCGGTCTGCGCAACGTGTCTCCGATGCGGACAACGCCATCCGTCGAACGCCCGCCTTTAAGTGGTATTTCTTTCATATCCTTTTCCTTTGTTTCATTTTCTCGGATAATTCAATTATAACATAACTGCTATCGCATTGCAATTTTTGGGGACGGCAATAAGAGAAAGTGAATAGAGCGGGTTGCGGTTTTGATAAGCTTGCCTGCGGATTTAAAAAGATAATTTAAAATATTTTATTCCACGTAAAGCGTTGCATGCAAGACGATAAAGCTGTATAATAAAGTCAACGTATGTTTAAGGAGAAAGCTATGATAGATTTAGGACAATCGACGGACAATATTCTGGTATCCGGACATCGCGGAATTTGCGCCTTATATCCGGAGAACACAATGGTTTCGTTTCGTGCGGCGGTAGAGGCCGGAGTTGACAATATTGAAATGGATCTGAACGTAACGCGCGACGGTCAGCTGGTCGTTATTCACGATACCACCGTCGACCGCACTACGGATTGCGTCGGAAAGGTGCGCAGCTTTACGCTGGACGAGATAAAATCCATGGACGCCGGCTCGCGCTTCGATAATAAATTCGCCGGCGAGCGTATCCCGACTTTCGAGGAATTTTTGAAACTTGTCGCGCCTACCGGTATTTCGCTGAATGTGGAGCTTAAGGATTATACCTTCGAGTGTGCGGATAAAGCCGTCGCGCTGCTTTTAAAGTACGGCTTCGACGGCAGATTTGTAGTGACCAGCTTTGACGCGAACATTACGCAATACGTTCATCAGGTGCTGGGTTTTCCTACTCAGGGTTTTCCGTTAAGCAAAATGGCAAATGCTTCCAACGATACCAACAAGCACTTATCTGCCGTCGGAATGGGCAGCCGGTGGATAGACGAAGAGCCTTCAGCCGCCGAATATCGCGCTTTGGGCATAGATTACTGGACATGGTGTCCGGACACCGAGGAAGAGGTTTTACGTCATATTGCGGCCGGAGCCAGCCTTATGACGTGCAATAATCCTTTTCCTGCGCTTAAGGTGTTGAAGGAGAGGGGACTGCATAAATAATGCCGGAATTTTTATACGAGCTTCATACGCATGAAAAATCGGTAAGCGCGTGCGGTCGTTTTTCTCCGGACGAGCTGGCCGGGCTTTATGCCGATTTGGGTTATGCCGGGCTGTGCGTCACCGATCATTGGTTTAACGGCAACACCACAATTTCTGCCGATTTAAGCTGGACCGAACGCGTTGACGCGTTTGCGCGCGGCTGGGAAGCCGTTAAAAACGCGGGCGACAGGCGCGGCCTGGACGTATTTTTCGGATTTGAATATTCTTATAAAGGCACGGATTTCCTCATATTCGATCTGGATGCGGCCTGGATGAAGAAAAATCCGGACATTATATCGATGTCGACGACGGATTTTTTAACCAAGGCGCGCGCGGACGGCGGTTTTGTCATTCAGGCGCATCCGTACAGGGAAGAGTTTTATATCGATCATATCCGGCTTTTTCCGCGTTGCGTCGACGCGGTAGAGGTGCTCAACATGTCCGGCAGCATGAAGGAAGCGCAGTATAAGCTTGCCGTTGGGTACGCCGAGGCCTACGGGCTTATAAAAACTGCCGGCTCGGACGCTCATTATTTTGATCGGCAAGAGCTTGCCGCTATAGCGGCGCGCCGGAAGGCCTCGGATATATCGGATCTGGTTTCTATCCTCAGACAAGGCGATTACAGCATAAAAACCGTAAAGAACAAATATTTCAGGCCTTAGCGCGGGGATAGTAGACGTACTATAAAGCTAAAAATAAAATCGGACTGCAAAGCGGAGTCTGATTTTTTTTATTTTTAAAAAAATAATTGACTTTTGTATGATTTCGTACTATAATACAC
>USBU01000196.1 GCA_900553005.1 uncultured Eubacteriales bacterium
CGAGATCTACACCTATTAAGTCGTCGGCAGCGTCATATGTGTATAAGAGACAGGGTTATAATATACAATAGTCGCAGAATCGGAAAACAACGTTCGTTTCTGTTTCTGCCCCTATAGAACGGAGGTTGATTATCTTAATGTATAAGACTTCTAATCCCACTTTGAAAAACATGCACAATTATTGCTGCGGTGAGGAGCTTGCGGACGAGACCAAAACAGCGTCTTACGTCGGCGTTGCTCTTAAGGCGCTGCTGTACGTCGGTCTGGCTATCGCTGCCGCCGTGACAGCAGCCGTTCTGCTCCGCGTCAATACGGGCTTGGCAGGCGTACTGCTGGCCTTGTCCGTGATGGGCGCTTTTATCTGCTCTTTAGTCGCTTCCTTTATGCCGGCGACTTGTCCGGTAAGCGGCTCCTTATACGCGATTTTCGAGGGCTTTGCGGTGGGCGCGCTCTCCGCGCTGTTCGACGCGGTTTATTCAGGCATAGTGCTTGCCGCGCTCTTATCGACTTTTGTCACGTTCGGAATAATGATGGTGCTTTACGCTACCGGCGCCATAAGGGTGGGCTCCCGTTTCAGGAGCTTTATGATTTCGGCTTTGACTGCGATTTGCGTAACGCAGCTGCTGATTTTTTTGGTCAGTATATTTTTTGACGAGGTCTACTATATTTTTTACGGAAACGGCATAGTCGGACTTTTGGTGTCGGCGGCTATGGTCATATTTGCCGCTGCGTTTATCCTTATAGATTTGTCTGACGTTACGATGCTTGTCGACGGCCGCATGGAGAAGAAGTACGAGTGGCGCGCGGCGTTCGGGCTTTCGGTAACGCTTATCTGGCTTTATATGGAATTTCTGCGCTTTTTTGCCATAGTGTTTTCGCGCAGAAATAATTGAGCCTGTTAAAGAGGGAATTATTTATGACTAACGACAAATCCAAAACGCAGTCGGGCGATAAGCCGGCTGCTTCGCCGACAAAAAAACCGAGGCGCATCTCATCGGCTTCGGAGGAAAAACCGGAGATTAAAGCCGGCGCTTTGCAGGCGGAGGTTGAGGAAGCTATCGATCAGTCGGTGTTCGACGACGAGCTGACTGCCGAGGATTACCGCACAAAAACTCCTACCATAGATGGGAATTTTCTTTCCAAGGACAGGATGAAAAGCCCGAAAACCAAAACGCGCATACTCAAAACGACGGACGCGTTTATAAGCAATGCCGAGCGCTATTATCCGACGCTGGAGCAGGGCTTAAGCGAGGAGCAGGTAAATAAGCGCATTGAGGAAGGACTTTTTAATTACAGCGGCGGCGGCAACGGTAAATCGTACTTAAATATTTTTTTATCCAACATATTTACGTTTTTCAATATGCTGACGTTTGCGGTGGCCATCGCTTTGATTGTTTTTCAGTCCGGCATTGAAAAGCTGTTTTTCATGCTGATAGTTCTGCTTAATATCGCAATAGGTATTTTTCAGGAAATCCGTTCAAAGCGCACGGTGGAAAAGCTTAAGCTGGTGACGGCGCCCACTGCCGTTGTGGTGCGCGACGGCGAAAAACAGAGTATTCCCGTCGAGGAGGTGGTGCTTGACGACATACTGTACGTCGAGCTGGGCAAACAGATCTGCGCGGATTCGGTCGTTGTAAAGGGCGAGGCGGAGCTGAACGAGTCGCTTCTGACCGGAGAAAGCGTACCCGTAAAGAAAAAATCCGGAGATATGCTGTATTCGGGCTCCTTCGTTTCGGGCGGAAACTGCTATGCGCGCGTAGATAAGATCGGCGCGGCAAACTATGTCGAAAAACTTACCAGCTATGCTAAAAAATACAAAAAGCCAAAGTCGGAGCTGCGCGAGTCTATCTCGCTGATTATAAAGATGGTTTCGGTAATCATCGTTCCCGTTGCGGCGCTGCTTCTATGGCTGGGCACGCGCAACGCCGAGGTCATTACCTGGGATACCTGGCGTACCAACGTGCAGCTTGTCGGCGGCGCGGTCATAGGTATGATTCCGGCGGGAATGTTTCTTTTAACGTCGGTGGCTCTTGCCACGTCCGTAATACGTCTTGCGAAAAAACGCACTCTCGTTCAGGATTTGTATTGTATTGAAATGCTTGCTCGCGTAAACGTGCTGTGTCTTGATAAGACGGGCACGATCACGGACGGCACGATGCAGGTGCACGACGTTATCGAAACCAAGGGGAATAATTTTTCCGTCCCGCTTAAAGATATAATCGGCTCGATGCTGACGGCTACTGGCGACAATAATCAGACGGCTCTTGCTCTTGCGGAAAAGTTCGGATATTCTCAAAAGCTTTCGCCCAAGGTAGTCGTTCCGTTCTCCTCGCAGAAAAAACTGTCGGCCGTGACCTTTGAGGGAGAAGGCACGTTTATACTCGGCGCGCCTGAATTCGTGCTTAAGGACGTAGGCGTAAGACTGGACAAGATAATTACGGAAAACGCACAGAACGGTTACAGAGTGCTGCTGCTGGCGCATTCTCCCATCGATATTACCGGCGACAGACTGCCGTCGGCGCGCCGTCCCGTTTGCCTGCTGGTGATAGAGGACCATATCCGCGAGGATGCGCCCGAGGTTATCAGATGGTTCAAGGAAAATAACGTAGCGGTCAAAATCATCAGCGGCGACAATCCGATAACCGTTTCCGAGGTCGCTGCCCGAGTGGGGGTGGAAAACGCCGCTCTGTACGTCAGTCTTGAGGGCATGAGCACGCGCGAGGTTATAGAGGCCGCTAACAAATATACCGTCTTCGGCCGCGTCACTCCCGAGCAGAAGTGTACGCTGATAAAGGCTCTTAAGGCCAAGGGCAATACCGTTGCAATGACGGGCGACGGCGTAAACGATATTCTCGCAATGAGAGAAGCGGACTGTTCGGTTGCCATTGCTTCCGGCTCCGAGGCGGCAAGAAACGTAAGCCATCTCGTGCTGCTTGATTCCAATTTTTCGTCCATGCCGGAGGTCGTCATGGAGGGACGCCGCGTCGTCAACAATATTCAGCAGTCGTCGACGCTGTTTTTGATGAAAACTCTCATGTCTGTTCTTCTGTCCGTAATTGCGGTCATAATGGCTTTTGCCAAGGTTTCGGATAAGCTGTATTTCTTCTGTCTCTTATACACATCTGAAGATGCCGACGACTTAATAGGTGTAGATCTCG
>USBU01000197.1 GCA_900553005.1 uncultured Eubacteriales bacterium
AGATGTAGCTCCGTCTCGTGGGCTCGGAGATGTGTATAAGAGACAGTCTATATTCCGGCGAACGATGGTTTATCTTGGAAACAAGCACCAGCACCGCCCGCAAAACCGCCAGCGCAGAGGCAATCACATATATCCCAAGCCCCACGCCCAAAATGATTATTGAAACGGTGAGAGAAGCAAGCGATACGAAAAGTCCTACGATAAGCGTCACCGCGCCTAGAATCATCGTTATATCGCAGATCTGGCGCAGCCCGAAGCCGGAGAAATATCTTGCTATTACGTTTTGTTTTTTAGCGTTAGCCATTTTTATAAAACCCCTTTAAATAAGCGTAATTCCGAGAACATAGCTGAGAACGACCAATATTGCCGATACCAGCCATAAAACGAACATTTTTTTGCCCTTGCTTCTGGCGACGTGATAGGACGCAAGCACGGTAATTATGATAGCGATGGCAAGAGCAATCTGCATCAGAATTCCGGACGCCTTCTGCAACGAACTGATCGTAACCCCGCACATATCCAATACGGCCAAAATCGCGTTTATAAGCATAACAAGCGCGAGAAAAATAACCGCGTAAAAGGCGAGATTATTCAAAAGACTGCCGCGCGAGCCGGGCGTCCTGTTCCTTTTCTTACCGGAAGAAGAGTTTTTTGAGTTATTGGAATTACTGCCTGACATAGTTTTTATCTCCGATTTCAAAAATTTTTATTCGCCGAACAGTGCGCTGAAGCGCGCAGATTCCGTCTTAAGCGGAAATTCTTACCTGATTATTTTACACTATTTCCCGCCGCGTGTCAACAAATTACTCTCCGTTGCGCTTTATTATTAAATTTTATCCGGATCGAAACGCCGCTGCCCGTTTTTATCCGCCAGGACGTCTAGGACCTTTATAAAATAATCCGGCAACGGAGCGGTGAAAACAAGCCGTTCTCCCGTAGACGGATGATTAAACGACAGCCTGTAAGCATGTAAAAGCTGCCCGTCAAGCGCGAATTTCTGTTTTTTATAGCCGTAAGATTTGTCGCCCACGACAGGATGGCCAAGGTATTTGGCGTGTACTCTGATCTGATGCGTCCTTCCCGTCAGAATACGAAACAGCACCAGCGAATTTTCCGAAAAACGCCTCAACACCTTATATTCAGTAACAGCCTCTCTTCCCGCCGCGTTAACCTCCATGAGCTTACGGTTGCGAGCGCTGCGCGCGATGCCCGTATTAACTACGCCTTCGTCGTCGGAAAGTCTGCCCTCCAAAAGAGCAAGATATTCCTTTTTGACGCTGCGCTGCGATATCTGAGATGACAGCGACAGATGCGCGGCGTTGTTTTTTGCAACGACCATAACGCCGGAAGTATCCTTGTCGAGACGATGAACTATCCCCGGCCGAATTTCTCCGTTTATTCCCGAAAGACTGTCAAGTTTGAACATAAGCGCGTTGACGAGCGTATCGGTATAATTCCGCCCCGCCGGATGCACCGTAAGTCCCTGCGGCTTATTGATTACGGCAATATCCGAATCCTCATACAAAATTTCTACGGGGATTTCCTTTCCTTCTATTTTTGACACAGGCTCCGGCACGTCAACCTCGATGCTGGAGCCGGGCTTAACCGTCTGTCCGCATTTTTTAGCCGTAACGCCGTCCACCAGCACGGAACCGCCCTCAAGAAGCTGCTTTACACGCGAACGCGTAAGTCCGGCCGCCTCGGACAGAATTACGTCCAGTCTGCCCGATTTATCCGCCTCAACCGTCTTTTTCATCTTTTACGCTTTTTATCTCCTCGTCGGCCTTTACGGTTTCGACCGATACGGAATCTTTTTCAACCACATCTACTCCGGACTCAGCGGACGTATCTCCACAAACGGACTGATCGCCGTCGGAAGCGTCGTTTACCGCTTCAACGGATTCAGTCCCGGCAACGGTTTTTGGGGGCTCTTTATATATAAAGATATAGTACACGGCAAATAAGACAACGCCTATGCACAGCGCGGAATCCGCAAAATTAAATATCGCAAAATATTCCGATCCGAATATCGTCAGGCCGAAATACTGAAACTGAATAAAGTCGCGCACATATCCGAAAGCAAGCCTATCGACCAGGTTGCCGATTGCGCCGCCTATAATAAGCGCGTAAGCTACGCGGCTGAATTTGCTTTTACCGCGGTTACGGTACATAAAATAACCGAAAAGCCCCACGGCCGCAAAGGAAATAACGATAAACAGAATCATTACGCCCCTTTGCCCAAGCACCTTATCGAGTCCGAAGCTTGAACCAAAAGCCGCAGCATCGTTATGGATATAGGTAATATGCAAAAATTTAGGTATAAGCGTGACCGAATCGTACTCGTCCATTGCGGCGTCAACGATTGCCTTGGATACAAGGTCCAGAATAACGGCGCCGGCAAGAATCAAAAGCTCCATTCTCGCCTGCTTTATATATTCCCACGCGGCGCGCAGAAAACGAATGAATTTATTATCTTTTTCCATTGTTTTTAATCTCGTATGAATTGGTTATGCCTACGCCCTCGGGCGACAGAAGAAAAATATTCCCCGACACCCTGTGCACGCTTCCGTTCAGCGCGTAAATAGCGCCGCTTACAAAATCCAACACGCGCTGTGAAACGTCCTCGTCGACGTTGTCAAGGTTTATTATAGCGGATTCGCGCGTTTTCAGAAAATCGATAAGCGTCTGCACATCGTCCGCGGTGCGCGGCTCGTAAACCATGAAATTCTGAAAACGACGTTCAGTCTGCGGCTGCGTCTGCTGAGCGCGGGCGGGCTCGGGCGAAAACGCCGAAAAATGCGAACGTCCGTCCGAAAAACCTTCGGGCTGCGCGGTCTGAAAGGCTTGCTGCGCCGCGGAATTATCGCGTTGAAAATTTCTCAGCCTTGCGGTATATTCCCCGTTTTCATTGTGCGTATCCTCGTAATATTCGTAATTTTGTCCGCCGAAATCACCGTCGCGTTCTCCGCCGGATTTACGCTGAAAATAATCGCTGAATTTTCCCATAGTCAAAAACCTCTTAAACGTATATTCTCTTTCCGAAAATAGCGCTGCCCAGCCGCACCATATTGGCGCCGAAGCGCACGGCCTTTTCGTCTGTCTCTTATACACATCTCCGCGCCCACGAGACGGAGCTACATCTCGTATGC
>USBU01000198.1 GCA_900553005.1 uncultured Eubacteriales bacterium
GTGGGCTCGGAGATGTGTATAAGAGACAGTCCTGAAGTTCTTCGGTGACAAATCGCTCGCCGGAAGCAACCGTCTGACGCCGTATATATCTGTATGGCACTAAAGAAAGTTGTGATTTTGCAACCTCGATATAGTAACCGAAAACACGGTTATATGAAATTTTCAGATTTTTTATGCCCGTAGAGGCTTTTTCGTTTTCCTCTATCTTTTTCAGCAGATTCTTGGAATTTTTATGCATTCCTCTGTATTCGTCAAGCTCCGCGTCAAAGCCGTCCGCAATTACTCCGCCTTCGCGTACAAGGCTCGAGGGTGACGGATCTATTGCGCTGCATAACAGAGCGGCAAGATCGCCGAAGTCGGCAATTTTATCGGCTGTTTCCGTAATAAAAGTGTTTTTAATGTCGTTTTTGCACGTATAAATAACTTTACCAAGCGCAGTCAGCGAGTCGCCTAGACATCTGCAATCCTTTGGCGAAATGTTGCCGTAGGAAGCGCGTGAGGAAATCCTTTCGAGGTCGTATATGCCGCGCATTTGCTCTCTCAGAGCGTCCGCCGTCGCTTTATTTGCCTTTAAATAATCGACCGCATCCAGTCTGAGATTGATTTCCGTCATATTCAGACAGGGTTTCTCAAGCCATTGTCTCATAAGGCGCGCGCCCATGCTTGTGGACGTGCGATTCATAAACCAATATAAAGAACCTTTCAGCTTATTATCGCCGTAGGACGAGGTTATTTCCAGCGTTTTTCTGGCGCTGCTGTCTATGCCCATAAAATCGTCGGATTTTTCCAAAGTGGATTTCGTTATATGTTTAAGCGTGCGCTTCTGCGTGCGTTTTAAATATTCCAATAATGCGCCCGATGATGAAACGCAAAGCTTTTTGTCAAGAATGGATTTCCAATCCTTGAAATTTTCTTTTACATAAATTAGCGCGTTGTCAAATTCAAAAGCGCTTTCGTCGAAGGTTGAAAAGGGACAAACTCCTCCGAATTTAACCAAGGAAAGTTCTACTGATTGTGCCAGCATTTGTTCGTTGCAGATGATTTCCGATGGATTTACTCTTGAAAGAAGCTCGTTGAGATGAAGTGCGACCTGAGCGTCAAATTGCACGTGATTAAATTCTCCGGTGGAAATATCAACCCATGAAACGCCGACGGCATTGTTTTCCATGTATATGGACATGAGATAATTGTTGGCGTTTTCGACAAGCATTTCGCTGTCTATTTTGGTACCCGGAGTAACTTCGCGTATTATCTTGCGTTCAACTATGCCCTTTTGCTCTCCCGGTTTTGTGGTTTGTTCGCAGATCGCAACTTTATAGCCCTTTTCCAAAAGCTTTGCGAGATACCCTTCCACCGCGTGAAACGGAACGCCGCACATGGGAGCGCGTTCTTTTAATCCGCAGTCGCGTCCGGTAAGCGTAAGCTCCAGCTCTCTGCTTGCGGTAATTGCATCGTCGAAAAACATCTCGTAAAAATCTCCGAGACGATAAAAAACCAGAGTATCCTTATATTGCTCCTTTATTTTGAGGTATTGCTGCATCATTGGTGATAATGCCATCAGTCGGTTAACTCCCCTTTAAGCTGATTATTTTTTGTGCCCGTAATTTTAACGTTGACGAACTGTCCGAGAACGTTTTTATCGGATTTAAAAGTAATTGCCTTTTCGCATGACGATTTTCCCTTGGCCTTGCCGTCCGCCCATGCGTCGCATAAAACCTCATAAGTTTTGCCTACGCAATTTTCCGCTTCGCGGTTTCCTATAGAGAACTGTAAATCAATCAGCCTCTTAATTCGTTCTTTTTTTGTTCCGGCATCTACCTGGTCCATAGCAACGGCCGGAGTGCCGGACCGCTTTGAATAAATAAACGTAAACAAATTGTTATAACCGACGCGTTTTATTACGTCGACCGTTTCAAGGAAATCCTCTTCCGTTTCTGTCGGAAACCCCACCATGACGTCGCTGGATAGTCCTACTGCGGGAATGTATTTTCTGATCATATCGATTTTTTTCAGATAATCCGCTTTGGTGTATTTTCTGTTCATAAGCCGCAGGATTCGGTCGCTTCCGGCCTGTACGGGCAAATGAATATAATCGGCAAGCTTGTCCGAGGCCGCTATTGTCTTTACCACTTCTTCGGACAAATCTTTAGGATGGGACGTCATGAATTTAATCTTATATTTTCCGTCAATGAGGGAAAGGCGTTCAAGTAATTCAGCAAAATTTAAATGCTCGCCGGTTAGATCGTTGCCGTAGGAATTTACGTTTTGACCGAGAAGAGTAATTTCTTTATACCCTTCGTTAAGCAGGTTTTTAACGTCGTCGCATATTCTGTCGGCGCTTCGGCTTCGTTCTCTTCCGCGAACATACGGGACGATGCAATAAGAACAGAAATTATTGCAGCCGTACATTATATTAACCCATGCGTTTACGCCGCTGGTTCTGTAGATTGGCACGTCTTCCGCAATTTCGTTCTCTTTTTCCCAAATTTCACCTATGTATTTATCGGTATTGAGTCTATTTAAGTACTCTCCGAATTTATGTAGATTATGCGTACCGAAAATAAGATTTATAAAAGGGCACCGTTTTTTGAGAGCGGCCTCCGCTCCGGGCTTTTGCGCCATACAACCGCATACGACAACCTTTAGCCAAGGTCTGCTTTCCTTTAGTTTTTTGACTATGCCGAGGTTTCCAAGCACTCTGTATTCTGCGGTTTCTCTCACGCAGCAGGTGTTGAAAACAACGATATCGGCATTATCGATCGACGGGGCCTCCTCGTATCCGTTTTTACGCAAAATGCCGGCCAGCTTTTCCGATTCGTGAACGTTCATCTGACAGCCGTAAGTATTGATAAAGTATTTTCCCTGCATAACGCCTCCGCTAATAATTATAGCCTAATTCGACAAAAAAGTATAGTAAATCGTCATGATTTTTATTCCATATGCGTCTATAATTGTATTTTTTAATTTAATTTACGCTATTTTTATTCGTTTTTTTGCAAATACTAGCTGCATGAAAAAGGGTGTCAAAATTACAATATCGGTGTTGTTAATTTCATCGGCCCTCGGACTAAGCGTATTTTTGTGCGGACTGCTGCTTATCTGTCTCTTATACACAACTGACGCTGCCGACGACTTAATAGGTGTAGAT
>USBU01000199.1 GCA_900553005.1 uncultured Eubacteriales bacterium
CTGGACATATACGACGAGTATAAAAACACCCGTCCAGACTCTCCGTTCGGCAAGGGCGACTCGGCGTCGGGCTCCGGCTATTTTCAAGGCACAAACCGCAACGTCCTTCTTATAAACGCAAACGGAACCCCCACGGCTTACGGCTATACGTCCGAAAGCTTTACGCTTGCGCCGAACTCGTATTATAAAATAAACGTTTGGCTTAAAACGGGAAGCATTGGCCCAAGCGGCGGCGCGGCAATACTCGTCAACGGCCTGGGCGACGAGCCCGTCGGCTTTACGGGTATCAACACTGAAACGCTTGCGGCCGACCAAAACTATACGGACAAGTATCTCGGCTGGTTCGACTATACCTTATATATAGAAACGTCCTCATTCATCTCCTCCTCCGCGACGCTCAGTCTCCAGTTAGGCTATGACGAAGTGGGCGGCATGACTAAGGGCTACGTAATGTACGACAACATAACCGCCACGCAGCTTTCCTCTAAATCCTATTACGAAGAAACTGCCAGAATAGCGGCCGGCTCGGCGCGCAAAAAAGCGGTCAGCTTTAATGAGGGAGAGCTTTTGCCCGGAGGAGATTTCACAACTCCCGGCGAGTTCGGAACCATTGTCGGCAGCGGATACGCGTCCAAGCAGTATCTTAACGCGGCCGCAGGTTTGCCCGCTGAAAATTCGCTCGGCTTGGAAAAAAAGCTTTATGCTCCCAATGAAATTTCGACGGATTTCAATAACGTTTTTGCGATATCCACATACAAGGACGGCAAATTTGAATCCGCTTACGGCGGCATAGAATCAAAAGAATTTGTTATCGAGAGATATTCGTATTACAGAATAAGCGCATGGTACAACAGCGAGAGCGTCGAGGGCGGCGACGGCGTAGCAGCTACGCTCATGTATAAGAGCGTGAAAAACCAGGGAGATTTTACTTCCGACGTTACCGCTTCCCTTGCGCTGTCCGCAGAAAATTACAACCATAACGGCTGGAATGAGCTTGCCATTTATGTAAAGGGCTCCGACTTCTCCGATTACAGCGCTAAGCTTGCGCTCAGTCTGGGCTCCAAATCAAATCCCGCAAAAGGCGTTGCTCTGTTCGACGACGTAAAGATACAAAAGCTTACGCCTGCTGAATACAACGACAACAGCGCTAACGGAAATAAAACCGTAACCTTCGACACGGCAACGGATTCCTCCGGAATCGGCAACGGCTGGTTCAACACTGTAGGGACTTACGAAGAGCTGGAATATGAAATATCGGGCGGCGAAAAAACTCTTAAAAAGCCGCTTGCGCCAGCCAACTGGACTATGCACACTACCGCCGACGTAGCGACCTCCGGCTACTCGCAGACCGCCGTATCTACCGACGAAGCGGTTTACGGCCTTGTACCCGTGGAAGAGCTGGGCAATATAAACGGACTGACGAAAACCTGGGGCAACGTACTAAAAATGTCGTCAAAGGAGAATACCGCGTTCTGTTACGCAAGCGAAGAATTCACTGTTTCCGCGTCCGGATATAATACAGTCGCCGTCACGCTTACCGCCGACGGACTTAAGGGATACGGCGCTAACCTTGTGCTTAAAAAAGGCGGCCTTGTAGTATCTACCATCGAAAAAATTACCGAAAGCGGCACCTATACCTTTTATATCAAGGGCGGAGATAAGGACAGCGCAATGACGCTTGAGCTTTGGCTGGGACTTAACGACAGAGTCGATAACTCCACTAAGCTTGCAAGCGGCACGGTATATTTTACCGGCGTAGCCTTCAAATCCGATTCTACCGAGGAAATTTATAACGCTAAAGCCGAATCCTACAAGTACGGCCGCAGCAATCCCGACGTAAGAGAAGGTATTTCTTACGCTGCCGTATATCTCGGCGCCGAAGACTTTACCCTGTTTGACTCCTACGACAACGGCTCAATAAAGCACCCTTATAACTGGTCGATATCCAAGGGAACCGGCAAGGTTGTGTACGGAATATTCGATTCTACCAACAAGGAAGGCTCAGATATTCCCGGCGACTATGAAAACGGCGGCAAGCAGTATGCTCTTATACTGCAGAACGTTGAAAAAACTTATTCAGAGCTCACTTTGAATAACTCCTACACTCTTGCGGCCGACAGCTATTATAAACTGACCGTTTCAGTCAAGGCAGATATTCCCGAAGAATATTTGGAAAACGAAAACGCCGTGGGCGCTTATATTAAATTGACAAACGGCGATTACAGATTCGATTTCAAGGACACATCGGTTACCGAGGACAGCATTGTCAATGACGAGGCTTTCCGCACTTATACTTTCTATATAAAGGCTCCGTCGGCCGAAACCACGACCGCGATTGCAGTAGGCTTGGGCGGCAGCGAAAAGTCCAACCAGGCAGTCGTCGGAAGAGTTTACGTAAACGGCATAACGCTTGAGGATTTATCCAATATAGAATACGACGAACTTGTAGCCGACCTTAAAGACGATGAAAATCTGATCGACGACTGCTCGATGAGAGTTGATTTAGCTGCCGGCGAAACTACCGACGACGGCGCAGAAGACGACACCGAAGGAGGCGAAACCACCGAGCCTACAGAGCCGAGCGGCGGACTGGAATGGTGGCTTATCCCCTCTATCCTGCTGGCCGTAGCCGTCATTATAGCGATCGTCGGTTCGTTTATAAGAAAGCGCATAGAGTCCCGTCCCAAAAAGGCTGACGTTTCCAAGCAGTCTTCCTACGACAGACGGCGCCTGACCGAAAAATCAACGGCTGATGACAGCAAAAAAGCCGAAGCCGCAAATAAGCCGAACGATACCTTTGAGAGCTTTGACGATACTAAGAATTTTGACGACGTTACCGACGCAACCGAAATTAAAGAATCCGAAGTTTCTGAAATCGTAAAATCTGAAGATACGGCGAAAACGGAAACAGCAGCTCCCGCTCAGCCGGAAGAGACGACTGAAAACGCAGAACCGGCAACGGAAAACGCCGACGCCACGGATGATAAAGAAGCAACGGAAGCTTTGGACGAAGCGCCCGAGGATTCGGATAAAAAGCCTTCGGAAGCCGAAAAAACGGAAGTAAAAGCCTGTCTCTTATACACATCTCCGAGCCCACGAGACGGAGCTACATCTCG
>USBU01000200.1 GCA_900553005.1 uncultured Eubacteriales bacterium
CTCCGTCTCGTGGGCTCGGAGATGTGTATAAGAGACAGTCGCCCGCTCGGCGCCGACCGTCCACCGGACGGTCTCTTTTCCGCCTCGCGCCCTCTTAGGCTTCAAGTCCCATCCTCTTTTTTTGCAAAAGAGGCTCCCCGCTTCGGGGGCCTCTTGGTGCGGAGGATGGGACTTGAACCCACACGAGAATTAACCACTAGCGTCTGAGACTAGCGCGTCTGCCATTCCGCCACCTCCGCAAAAGCTATTACAGTTTACTATTTTTGTACGGTTTTGTCAATGATTTTAGCCGCCGTGCGCGCAATATTTTACGCTATTTTCTTAAATCGGAGGGAGAACTTCCGGTAAGCTCTCTGAAAACGCGGTTAAACGAGCGTATGCTTTGAAAGCCGCTGTTCATTGCGATTGCGGAAAGAGTGTCGTCCGTGGAGGATATAAGAGATTTTGCGCGGTCGCAGCGGTATTGATTAACAAGAGTTTTAAAATTTATTTCAAAGGTTTTTCCGAAAATTCTGGAAATATATCTGAAATCGTAGCCGAGACTGTCGGCCATTGTTTTCAGGCTGATGTCCGACGCGTAATTATTTTCTATGTAGGCAAGAATATCCAAGGCCAAAGTATTGTCCCGTGTTCGCTCAAGAAACCTCGTGCGCGAATAAAATTCCGCGCAGACGGCGTACAGACAGGCTTTAAGTGTCAGCGCGTCCGGTTTAGCTATAGCAACAACTTCGTCGCCGCTAGGATAAACGCTTTCCTTCGATTGTGGAAACAGCATATTTTTATCAATATAAGCGCGCGTTTCGTCCGGCAGCGCAATAACGGGATTTTCGGCTTCTCTGCCGGCCGTCATGCGTGCGAAGGATTCGACGTAATTGCCGGAAAAGACGGCGACAAAGGCCAGCGTGTCCGGCTCGGATCTATAGGAATGCAGCTGATACGGAGTAAGCAGCATGGCGTCTCCGGGCTTAAGCGCGTATGACTTTTCTCCGGCCTCGGCTTCGATCGTACCGCTAAGCGCAATCGTCAGTTCAAAACCTTTATGAAGATGCGTCAGCCAATTTAAGCCGCGGTAAACAAACGCGTTGTAAATGTCGCCGCCTATCGAATTGTGCGTCTGATGAAAAAACATAATCGTTTCTCCGCTAAGGTAAAATTATGGCTATAAGTTTACAATATATTTCTTGTTTTGTAAAGTACCCGGGCTTATAATTTGAATATAAAAACAGATGGGAGTCTGTCGTTGAGGATATGAGCAGCGTTTTTTCCATAGAAGAATTTTCGACGTTCGACGGGCCGGGAATAAGAATGACGGTTTTTCTTAAGGGCTGTCCCTTGCGCTGCGTCTGGTGCCATAATCCGGAGGGGCAGTCGGCGGAGCCCGAGTATGTGCGCAGTCCCAACGGATGTTTGGGCTGCGGCGCATGCGAGCGTGCGGCCGAGCGTGCGCCGGACGGACGGCTTAAGCTTACGCGTCGTAGCGTCGAGGCATGTCCCCTTAATCTTGTACGCCTGTGCGGAATCGATTATACGCCGGCTGAGCTTGCGGAAAAGATACTCAAAAACGCGCGGGTGCTTAAGCTGAACGGCGGCGGGGTTACGTTTTCGGGCGGAGAGCCGTTAAGCGACTGCAAATTTCTTGCCGAGTGCATAGCGTTATTGAAGGGAAAGCTTCATGTGGCGGTGCAGACCAGCGGATATGCATCCGCCGAAGATTTCGACAGAATACTCGGACTTGTCGATTACGTGCTTTACGACCTTAAGCTTATGGACAGCGCCCGTCATATCAGATACTGCGGGGCGGACAATGCGGCGATAAAGCGCAACTATGCGGCGCTGGTTAAGTCCGGAGTTCCGTTTGTTACGCGAGTGCCTCTTATACCCGACGTAACCGATACTGAGGAAAATCTTTCGGCAATCGCCGCGTTTATAGCCGGAAACGGCGTTAAATACGTTGAGACTTTGCCGTACAATAAATTTGCCGGCAGCAAATACGCGCTTGTAATGCGCAGCTATAGTCCCGGCTTCGATGAGAATAAAGAGGTCAATACAGGCGAGGAGATTTTTGCCGGATACGGCGTTACCGCAAAAAAAATGTAGCGGAAGGGGTAAAATTATGACTGATAAAATAAAAAGCAGACTGGACTTTCTTCTTTCGAGGGGATATCGCGCGGGCAGAGAGCCTGGAGGCACCGACGTGACGGGACTTATCACGGAGGATTCTGCGCTGATGCGGGCGGCAAAGCTTTCCGAATTTGCTCTCGACGCGGAAAAGCCGGTGCTTTACGGGGACGACGTTTTCGGTTTTAACCGCAGTAACGCCGCTTTGCCGGCGGACGATGTTTTCGATAATAGCGGATACTGGGATTTCGGAAACGTGACGGTCGATTACGCGACGCCGCTTGCCTGCGGGCTGGGCGGAATAGCGGAGCGTGTACGCGGGCTGTATTCATCCGCAGACGCAAAAGCGCGGGAATTTTACGACGCGCTGCTTTGCGTGTTCGACTCCTGCGAAAGACTTGTCGACCGTTACCGCGACGCCGCCCGCTCAAGCGGATGCACTCGCCTGTACGCCGCGCTTATGCGTGTGCCTATGCTTGGGGCAAGGGATTATTACGAAGCGCTTGTAACCGTTAAATTTATGCAGTTTGCTCTGCGGCTTACTCGCACAATTCACGTCACGCTGGGACGATTCGACCAATACATGAAGCCTTATTTCGACGCGTCGGTAAAAAACGGCGCGACCGAGGAGGAAATCAAAGAGCTTACCGAGCTGTTTTTTATTTCGCTTAATTTCGATACCGATTTATATACTGGCGTTCAGCAGGGAGATAACGGCCAGAGCATGGTTTTGGGCGGCTGCGACCGTGAAGGACGCGACGCTTTTAACGAGCTGTCCGAAATATGTCTTGCCGCGTCGGAAGAACTTAAAATAATCGATCCCAAGATAAATCTGCGCGTCTGCGCCGCCACGCCCCTTTCGCTTTACGAGCGGGGCACGCGTCTTACCAGACAGGGACTGGGATTTCCTCAGTATTCCAACGACGACGTGGCTGTCTCTTATACACATCTGACGCTGCCGACGACTTAATAGG
>USBU01000201.1 GCA_900553005.1 uncultured Eubacteriales bacterium
CGTTGCTAAGAGAAGCGTTTTTCTGATATAATAAGAAAAAGCATTTCGTCGGGGGTTATCGCGGCGAAATGCGGAAAATAAATTTTATCGGGAGAGAGCGTATTTATGAAAAAGATTAAACAGACGGCAGGGCGTACCGAATTGGGCGCTTTTGCTCCTGAATTTGCAAGACTGAACGACGACGTGCTTTTCGGCGAAGTGTGGTCGGGGGAGGAGCTTTCAGCCAAAATGCGTTCTGTTATAACGATCAGCGCGCTTGTATCCAAGGGTATAACGGACAGTTCGCTCGGTTATCACGTTGAAACGGCGCGTAAAAACGGCGTCTCGGGAAAGGAAATGGCGGCGTTGCTTACGCATCTGGCTTTTTATGCGGGCTGGCCAAACGCCTGGGCGGCTTTCCGTATCGCAAAGGATATTTACGCCGGGGACGACGATGAGGCGTATTACGGCGGAATGTTCGGATTGGGCGCTTCTAACGACGCTTACAAGCAGTACTTCGTCGGAAGGTCTTATCTCAATCCGCTTACCGATGCGGGAACGGTGCAGATGGCCAACGTAACATTTGAGCCGGGCTGCCGCAACAACTGGCATATTCACAAGGCCGATAAGGGCGGCGGACAGATTTTGCTTTGCACCTCCGGACGCGGCTGGTACAAAGAGTGGGACAAGCCCGCAAGAGCGCTTAAGGCGGGAGACGTTGTTACGATTCCGGCCGGAGTCAAGCATTGGCACGGCGCGGCCGCCGACAGCTGGTTTTCACACGTTGCCGTTGAGGTCCCGGGAGAAAATAACTCGACGGTATGGCTCGAGCGCGTTGCTGACGACGAGTATCAAGCATTGCAGGACTGATTTTTACTTTGTTTAATACTGTTTCAGGATTCCTTTAAAAAGTCGACTTTTATATCGCCGTTGTTGCAGCTTGCCTTTAATGTTTTGCTGCCGCCGGTTTTTTCGGCAGGAAGATTGTTTTTTCCTTTTTTGCTGTCGCTTATTATTGAAAAGTCGTCCCAGCCGCCCGTCACGGATCCGGTAATGTTTCCGTTTTTAACCGTGACGTCAAGGCTTTCGTCAACTGACAGCTTATCAAAGCTTACGTCTCCGCCGTTGTTGCTTAAAATCGCGTTTGCCGTAGCTACGGAGGACAGGCTGACGGTTTCGTTTGTGGTATCCACTTTAAGTATGCCAAGTCCCGCGGGAATTTTTATGATGAGTTTGCGGTACTGCACGTCCGGCTTTACGGATATAAAATCGGTCCATTTTTTATCGGAAACAAGCTTTATTGTCAGATTTCCGTTTTCGTCAGCTTCGATTTTATAGTATTCTTTATCGTTTTCAAAGTATTCGATATGCACCGTTTCGTCGTCGGAGGCCGTAATTTCGATTTCGCGGTCGCGAACGGAAACGTCGATATTCTTTACCGAATCGAAGCTCTTATTTCCGGCGGTAAACGCGCCGCCGTCGGCGCAGCCGCATAAAGCTGCCGTGCATACGGCGCAAAGCAGGGCAACGATTAATTCAAACGTTAGTTTTTTCATGATTAAATATTCTCCTTTTTTATTATTGACATAGATCCGGAATCGATGTTATAATCAGTTTAAACCTTTGTGTTACACAAATGTCAAGGGAAAATACAGGATTGGAAAAATTTTTTTCTATAAGCAAAACTGCGGAGCTGACGCATATGACTGCTGAAACGCTGCGTCACTATGACCGTATTGGCTTGGTCAGGCCGGCCAGGACGGACGAGTGGACTGGATACCGATATTATTCGGAGCGGGAAATCGTCATGCTTAACACCGTTCATGCGCTGAAGTGTATGGATATGCCTCTCGCGGAAATAAAACGCATTCTGGAATGCGGCGATATAAGTAAAATCGTATATTATCTTCAATGCGCAAAATCGCGCGCCGAGGAAAAAATCGCCGATCTTAACGGAGTAAGATGCCGTATCGACAGGGCAATGGATTTTTATAACAAAAAGTCCGGCGATAAGCCGGCTTTTGAGGAAGAGTTTGTTCGGGAACTGCCAGAACGGGCAATTCTGTTGTCGGAAAACCTTAGCATTCCGTCTGTCGATAATCTGTGGAATTATCACAGGCACTATTACGCTCAGCTCGACGATTCCGAGAGGGCCGCGTTTGAATTCGAGGACGCCGCCGGCGTTTACGATTCGGACGGAAGTCAGCGCATGTTTGTCGTTTGCTCGCGTTACGTCGATAACGAAAGACTGATTAAGTTGCCCGCCGGCAGATATTTGTGCGCCTATTGTAAAGAAGAAAACCGCAGCGTCGTCTCGGCGCGGCTGATTTCAGCTGCGTCGGACCGAGGCTCGGCTCCGCGGTTTTCGCTTCATATGGTGGTGCTTTCGGGGATATTGCAATGGACTTATCAGATTCAGGTTTTTATCGGAAGCTGATTTCGGTTTATCGTTTTGCCGCATTATGCGCGTAAAATTATATCGATGCGGCCGACTCTCTGCTGTTAGCGCACCGGCGTTTTAAATTGTGTTTAATTTCAATTTATTGCTTAAAAGATTGTTCGCAGAATTCTCGGACAAATTTTTAATTTGAAATCAATATGATTGACTTTAAGTCAATGACTGTGATACAATGAAACAACAGAGGAGATGATTGGCAATGACAAACAGAAAAATATCCGCGGCAAGGACAAGGGAAAGATTGGTTGAAGCGGCAAAGGAAATCATTTGTGCAAAAGGTCTTTCAAATACGTCTGTTGACGAAATAACAGAGAAAAGCGGAGTATCAAAAGGCACGTTTTACACTTATTTTAAACGTAAAGAAGATATAGTTTTCGAATTAAGCAAAGGCATGTTTTCCGCGATATTAGAAAATGCAAAAAGTTACGGCGACGATTTTATTGCCAAGCTGGAAAATTACATGGTAAATTTTTCCGGTTATATCGAAAAAAGCAGTCTGAAGCTATGTCAGGAATGGATAAAATCCGTTGTAGTTCCCGAGCTTGTGGAAGACGAGGAGCAAAGAGGTAAATTGAAAAGTCACTGTCTCTTATACACATCTCCGAGCCCACGAGACGGAGCTACATCTCGTA
>USBU01000202.1 GCA_900553005.1 uncultured Eubacteriales bacterium
ACGAGATGTAGCTCCGTCTCGTGGGCTCGGAGATGTGTATAAGAGACAGTCCTTAATTACGCAAACTGCGACATGGTCGGACACACCGGCGTATTCGATGCCGCCGTTAAGGCTGTGGATACGGTAGATTCGTGTCTCAGCAAATTGATTCCGGCAATACTTGCTACGGGCGGCACTGCTCTTGTCACGGCCGATCACGGCAACGCCGAGCAGATGAGTTTCGACGACGGATCCCCCTGTACGGCGCACACAACCAATCCGGTTCCGTTCATTTTGGTGGGCGACGGTTATAAAAAAGCCGTTTTGAAGTCTTCCGGAGCTTTGTGCGACGTGGCGCCCACGCTTTTGGACGTCATGGGGGCGGATAAACCCGCCGAAATGGAAGGCGTCAGCCTTATAGAGAAAAAATAAACGTCGATAAGGCCGCGGCTTTGCTTTGTGCATAAAATCCGCGGCTTTTGTTTTAAGGAGATCGCTTTATGAGAATTTTTAACGACATATCTCAGCTGATAGGCCGCACTCCGATAATAAGGCTTACCCGTTTTGCGGAAGCTGAGGGGCTTGACGGAGAGCTGCTTGCCAAAGCTGAATGCTTTAATCCGGGCGGTTCGGCAAAGGACAGGATAGCGGCTTTCATGCTCGACGCGGCGGAAAAGTCGGGCTCTTTGACAAAGGGTGGTACGGTCATAGAGCCGACAAGCGGAAATACGGGTATCGGACTTGCCATGGTGTGCGCCGTGCGCGGCTATAAGCTGATTCTCACCATGCCCGAATCCATGAGCGCCGAACGGAGAAAAACGCTGTCCGCTCTCGGCGCAAGAATTATACTTACTCCGGCGGCGGAGGGGATGCAGGGCGCGGTGAATCGCGCCCTCGAACTTGCCGACGAGATAACGGGTTCTTTTATTCCCGGACAGTTTGAAAATCCCGCTAATCCCGCTGCTCACGAGCAGACTACGGCCGAGGAAATTATTTCCGATTTGGACGGCAGGCTCGATTGGTTTGCGGCCGGCGTAGGGACCGGCGGTACCGTTACCGGCGTAGGCAGGGCGCTGAAGGCCCGCGTCCCCGGCGTAAAAATAGCGGCGGTGGAGCCGTTTGACTCGCCGCTGCTGAACGGCGGTAAGTCGGGCCCGCATAAATTGCAGGGCATAGGCGCTAATTTCGTTCCGAAAGTTTTGGACCGTAGTGTAATAGATCGTATCATTGACGTGAAAACCGACGAGGCTTATTCCGCGGCGCGTTTGCTGGGCCGGACCGAGGGCTTTACTTGCGGAATTTCGGGCGGCGCGGCGTTGTTTGCCGCGGCAAAGCTTCTTAAGGAAAACGCCGGCGGGCGCGTGCTTGTACTGCTTCCCGACGGCGGAGACAGATATTTATCCACGGATTTATTTGAACAATTATAATAAATAATTTGTTTTTAGCGATAGCAGATTCGATTACGTAAAGGGGGTTGTCGTAAAAATAAACGCTTGAAAAGCATGGAGCGGAAATTAAGGCTGACCGCCGTCATATCGCTGGTAGTTGCCGTTGCGGCTGCGGCGCTGAGCGCTGTTTTTTTGGCTAATGCCCTGTCCGGATACGGTAAGGAGAGCTTTTCTCTTGAAGACATAGGTATGTCTTCGGTTTGCGAGCGTCCCGATAAAGCCGTTATCGGCGGTTTCGCCTGCGCCGAAACGCATAACGTCAAGCGTCTTGCCGTCGTTAAGGCGCGTTTGGGTAATCTGCAATTCGTTAAAGCGTCGGGTAAAAAAGGCGGCCGCTGCCTGACGGTTTACGGCGGCGGGAGCTGCGTTGAGTTTTATCGATCGGGCTCGGATTATTATCTGATGGCGGACGGCCGCGACTACAGGGTTATTACCGCGGCTTCGGTTAGGGCGCTTACGGAATATCTTTCCGAGTGCGCGGCGTCAGGGAGGGACTATCGATGAACGAGACCACCAAGAGAATTTTTTTACTTGCGGCGATAGTTTTTGCCGCGGCCGTCGCGGCTGTCGTTTCCGCCGTGATAATCGCCGCTCCGCATAAGGGCAGGATAGGGGATGTAAACGACGTGTTAGCGGACGCCGATTTCAGGCTTGCGGTTCTGGAGCACGGAAGCCGGCGCATAACTCTTTCGGATAATGACGAGGCCTCGGAATTGATTATGCTTTTTGACAGCGGCGTGTGGCGGTATGCCGATAAGAGTTCGTCGCATGGCTATAAGGTTAAATTGTACAGTCTTAAAGATACCGTTACCGTGATATATCTGTACGAGAACGGTAAAATACAAATGGGGGACGATTATTACGAAAGCGACGTCGGCGCGGCGTTGTACGCTTACGTTGACGGAATGTTTGAGGACGTATAGCTTAAGCTAACGGAAGCAAAAGATTTTGAGGCCGTTTTTGCGGGATTTTACCGACGTTTTAAAAGTCCGGTTTTCTTTCATGGAAAGAGTATTTGCGGGCTCGTAGATTTATAAACAGTCTATTTCGCCTGAAAATGAGGTAAAGCCGTGAAAATATTGTTTGCTTTGAGCGCTGCGAATTTAAATGGAGGCATTCTTGAGCGGCTGATATTTATCCGACGTTACATAATTTTCATCACAAAGCAGCCTAAAACGCAGCCCAAGAAAGTGGCGATAAGGGCTACCGGAATAGCGTAGCGCAGATTTTTTATATTGCTTTTTGAGAAATAAATCGAGGAAATATAAAAAATCGTTTCGCTGGAGCCGTAAATTATGGAGGCGCACAAGCCGACGTAGGTATCCGTTCCGTACAGAGTGAATATGTTGTCCAGCACGGCCAAAGCGCCCGCGCCCGACAGCGGCCGCACAATCATAAGCTCGGTCAGCTCTTTCGGTATGCCGAAAAAATTCATTACGGGCGCCGCTGCGTTGCTTACCCATGCCGAAACGCCGCTCGCTTTAAAAAGCTCGACGGCCATCATGACCGTCAGCAGAAATGGGAATACGTCGGCCATCAGTGACAGAGCGCTTTTAGAGCCGTCTATGAATACCGAGTAGCCGTTTTTTTTCTTAACAAAAGACCTGTCTCTTATACACATCTGACGCTGCCGACGACTTA
>USBU01000203.1 GCA_900553005.1 uncultured Eubacteriales bacterium
TCGACAAGCTGATTAAAGAGCAGCGTTACGACGAGGCTCAGGCCGCGCTCGATTCTATGACTGTCAGAGAGGGAGAGTGGCACTATTTTCAGTCGATTATCTATTATAAGCGCGAATGGCTCAGCGAATGTAAAAAGCAGCTTGAGGCCGCAATCGAGTGCGATCCGGGCAATGCAAAGTATAAAACCGCGCTTGAAAAGCTTAATATGGTTATCGGCAGCGCGACCGTTGATCCTAAGACCTTGGGGCAGGACCAGATAGGGCCGGATCCCGTCCAGATGCAGCAGCAGGGCGATATGCTTTCCAACTGCTGTCTGGCGTACTGCCTGACGTCGCTTTGCTGCGACTGTATGCGCTGCTGTTGATGAACGGTAAGGATGCGACAAGACGGATTACTTATTCCGCCGTATGCACGGCGATAGCCGTTGCGGTAATACTCATCTCAAGATTCTCGCCAATGCAGATAGTGCCGCTGATTTTTGCTTCTCTTGCGTTTTATATCGCTTTTCTGCGCTGCGGAGTCGTTTACGGGATTATTACGTCTGCCGTCAGTATACTTCTGGGATTTTTTATTTCTGGGATAGGCACTACTTTTCTGTTTCTGTGCATTGTTTTTGCGCCTTATGCGCTTATAGCGTATTTTATGCGCAAGCTGTCCTATGGCGTTATGTGGCAGGCTTTCGTGCGCCTTGGAGTAACGATAGTGTTTTTCGCCGCCGCGTTTACCGCCATGGTGTTTCTTACGGATTTTATCGCCGGTACGTCGCTAATGTCGCTTCTCGAAAGAGTGGGAAAAATTTGGACGGTGGTAATAATAATCGTAGTCGCCTTGCCGGTGGATTTATTCTTTTCCTACGCTGCAAACCGTATTGTCAGACTACTGAAGTAAATCGCGGCAGGTCGATAGATTACTCGAGCTTTGCCTGAACGCTTTTGCAAATGAAGCTGTAAGTTCAATCGAAAAAGCCTGGCGAAGGGCGGCGGGGTTATAATAAATGCGGGGTTATAATAAATGGAAGATATAATAATTATCAAAGATCTCAATAAAAGCTTTGGAGAAATAAAAGCCGTGCAAAATTTAAGCTTCCGCGTAAAAAAGGGGGAGCTTTTTGCTTTTCTGGGCGTAAACGGAGCCGGTAAATCCACGACGATAAACATAATGTGCGGAAGACTGGCTAAGGACGGCGGAACGGTCGTCATAAACGGGATCGATATCGATAGTAATCCGCGCGCGGTCAAGAGCGGACTGGGCGTCGTATTTCAGGATTCGGCGCTTGATAAGTCGTTGAGCGTATTCGACAACTTGCAGTGCCGCGCGGCGTTATACGGCGTAGTCGGGGACGAGTTTTCCGCGCGGCTTTCGCGGCTTTCCGGTATGCTTGAGCTTGACGGCTTGCTGAGACGCACGGTGGGTAAGCTTTCGGGCGGGCAGCGCAGGAGAATAGACGTTGCCCGCGCTCTGTTGCACAACCCAGGGGTGCTTATTCTCGACGAGCCTACGACTGGGTTGGATCCCAAGACGAGGAAAAAACTTTGGAGCGTTGTCGCGGAGCTGCGCCGGAAAGAAAATATGACGGTCTTTCTTACCACGCATTATATGGAAGAGGCGGCGGACGCGGACAATGTGGTCATAATCGACGGCGGAAGAATTGCGGCCCAAGGTACTCCGCTTGAGCTGAAAAACCGTTATACCGGCGATTATATTACTATTTACGATGCGGACGAGGCCGACGTGAGGAATCTCGGCAGAAAATACGAGCGCGTTCGCGACGGCTTCCGTCTTTCCGTGCCCGATACGAGCAGCGCGACCGAGCTCATTGTCGCAAATCCGGGACTGTTTGCCGATTACGAAATAACAAAGGGAAAAATGGACGATGTGTTCCTTTCCGTCACGGGTAAAAATCTTACGGACGAGGGGGAGTTATGAGTTCTTTTTCGGCTGTCGTAAAAAGAAATATAAAATTATTTTTTAAAGATAAGGGTATGTTTTTTACCTCTCTTATTACTCCCGCAATTCTTCTTATACTGTATTCTGCTTTTCTCGGAGACATTTATCGCAGCGGCTTTACGGCAGGACTTTCGCTGAGTCAGGATATTGCCGACGGGTTGGTATGCGGTCAGATAATATCTTCCATTCTTTCCGTTTCCTGCGTTACTGTGGCTTTCTGCACTAATTTTTTGATGGTGCAGGATAAAACGGCGGGCGTCGCCGGAGATTTTGACGTATCGCCAGTAAAGCCGTCGGTTATTTCTTTTGCTTATTACGTTTCTTCGTTTGCTTCAACGCTTATCGTATGCTTTTCGGCGGCAGGGCTGTGCTTTGTTTACGCCGCTTTTGCGGGCTGGTATATGTCGGCTTCGGACGTGCTGCTTATACTTGCTGACATTGTGCTTCTTTCACTGTTCGGCACCGCTATTTCGTCGATTATAAACTGTTTTTTATCTACGCAGGGACAAATTTCGGCCGTAGGAACGATAGTCAGCGCGGGATACGGATTTATTTGCGGAGCATATATGCCGATTGCCTCATTGAGCGGCTGGCTGCAAAAATTGATTTCCTTTCTGCCGGGTACTTACGGGACGGCGCTTATGCGCAATCATGCGATGAACGGCGTGCTGAAAGAGATTTCCGATCGGGGGCTGCCGTCGGAAGCGGTCGAACAGATTAAAAATTCGGTGGACTGTAATTTATATTTCTTCGACGCTCAGGTAAGCGTATCGGTTATGTATGCGGTTTTATGCGCGGCTACGGCGATACTTATCGCCGTTTATATCGGGATAAACGCAATTAGGAAAAAAGATAAGCGTTTCAAAATTGTTTGCAAAAAACAACCGTAAGCGCCTGAATACGGAATCAAAGTTTTTAAAAGTAAATTTATATTTGAATGTTTTTTTGGGGGCTTCGATTTTTGCAAAAGCAGCCTGCCGCCGCCCGCGGCGTCGGCCATTCGGATTTATATTACAGTTATTGATTTTTCGATTCGTCGGCGCCGGCCCTGTTTTTTCTGTCTCTTATACACATCTGACGCTGCCGACGACTTAATAGGTGTAGATC
>USBU01000204.1 GCA_900553005.1 uncultured Eubacteriales bacterium
AGATGTAGCTCCGTCTCGTGGGCTCGGAGATGTGTATAAGAGACAGGACAAGGAATAATCGCCGCATACGATAGTAACGTTTTGCAATGCTTCGTGTATATTGCGCAAATTTTCGTCGTCGCAAATAGTCGGGTTTTTATACGCCCCCATAGGAACGTTAAATTTTCCTTTTCTGTTTACGCGATAAAGTCCGTTAAAGCAAGTTTTATTCAAGAAAATGAACTGAGCCGCTTTCTCTGTTGCAGTTTCTTCGGTTAAAGTCGTTGAGTTAAATTTTTCGCGGACATTATAGTAAAAATATTTCCTTCCATTTTCGGCCATAGGTAAAAACAACATTTGCATTTCGTTAAGTTTTGCAATTAAATTATCTACGTCGTTTTTTACAGTTTGATATGCGTTTATAAGTTCAGCATTTATATCACTGATATACAATTTTTCAAAATCATATTTGGAAAGTATACTAAATAACAATGCCCCACCGCCAACCATAGGTTCTGCATATTTTGTTAAAACTTTTTCTCCATCTGTCGGGAGCATTTTTTCAATTTGTTCGACAAGTTGACTTTTTCCGCCTACCCATTTTACAAACGGTTTAAGAGCAATAGTTTTTGATTTTTCGTTACGAACAGTTCTTTTATCAATCGGCTTTTCGGCTGTACTCGGAATGATCCACATATTGCCGACCATCATAGCTCCGTCAATTCTATGTTCATTACATAAAACCGAAACACGCCTTTGCGATATATTCCATTTTTCCGCAGCCTCTTTTGCCGAAATAAAATTTAACATATTTACACCTCGAAAGCAGTATGTATATTGTATTCCAAAACGCGAATAAAAGCAAGCATTTTCTTGTTAAAAACTAAAATGGTACTTCGGCGGGTGCTTGATAAAACGAGTGCACCGCTACGCGGCACGTTCAAGCACACGCCGTAAATAAAACAACTAAATAAAAAACGAAATACAAAGCCGCGCGGAACGGGCGATCGTCGTTAAAACACTTGGCAATTTGCCAATATTTTTAGTGCGGCAGGTTATGCGTTTTAACGCCTTTTTATATGCCGTCGATATCTCGTATATCGGCGGCTTTTGCCTGTTTATTGCCGCTTAACCGCCGCTATACTATCGCTATACTATCCATTAGTGCTCTTTCCACTACTCACGCTATAAGCATAAAATAAGCTATAATGCACTTATATAAAATTTAGGCAAGATGTAGATAAATATAAACCGATAAAATTATAACAGAGTTGTATATAATGCTAAAATCGGAAAAAATAAAGTAAAAGAACCTAAACCGAAGGTTCGATTTAGGTTCTTATTGGCGGAGAAAGCGAGATTCGAACTCGCGCTACAGCTTATCGCCGTACTAACCCCTTAGCAGGGGGTCCCCTTATAGCCTCTTGGGTATTTCTCCTGACAAAGCGAGGCTACGAAACCGATAGCTTTGTTATTCTAACATAAGCCAAAATCTTTGTCAAGGATTTACCGTGTTTTTTACGCCTTAATATCGAATCGAAACAATACGACTTTTACGCGCAGCCAAAATTTTAAGAGAATAAACTGCCGCCGAACTGTACGCAAGCTTAAAAATCAATCTATCGGCAAAAGTTAAATCTTATAAGCGCAAACGAATAATTTTCAAGCTGCAAATCTATGCTGCCTTCAGAAAAATCCGCGGTATCGGCAAAAGTCAACGTCCGTGAAACGTCCGTCACAAAAATATCCGCGTCCGTTATTCTTGCTCCGCTCGCTTTAATTTCTACCTGCTGCCACAAACGGTTGTCGTCGTCGGCATAATTGACCGCAAGCAACGCGCCATGACATCCGTTTCTGGCCGCCAAAGCGTAAACGCCGTCTCCCGCTGCTTCGGTTTTCACCTCGTCTCCGAGCTTATACAGCTCGTTGAAAGCCTTAAATGCGTAATAAGCTTTAAGCGGACGCAAAGTATCCGTATCGAAAAGCCCGTTAAATCCGCACGGACGCGCGTCGTAATACATACACATATCTATTCCGCTATGCTGAGCTTCCGTCATGACGGCAGCCGTAAACGCCGCGCCCTTGTGCGATTTTACGTCCTGAAGGCTTTTGACAAAACCCGCTTTCCAATCGCGGACATAATTCCATTCGTTAAGTATGCTTTCCGCATCGCAGTAGCCGTATTTGTCCATAATTCCGCGAACGTGCTTTGCCGCGGCGGATATCTGATACGGATTGCGCGCGTAAATATGCCAGGAAAGAAAATCCAGCGGAACCCTTTTGCCGTCCCTTGTCAGTGCTTGGAAAAAACCGTCCAGCCAACCGTCGTTTTCATGATAAACGGACGCAAGCGCCGGTCCGCCGATTTTAAGATGCGGAAAGCGCGCTTTAAGATGCTCGGCCGCAATCGTATAAAGCTCGTAAAACTGCTTTGCGCTGCCGCCCCAAGTGGTCTTTACCTGCGAATCGTCAGGATAAAGGTCTGGCTCGTTCCAGATTTCCCAATAGGAAATATCGTAATTAAATCCGTCCGCCCAGCCCTCCGTATAATGGGCGATAATGTGCTCGCAGACGCGCGCCCACTTATGAAAATCCGCGGGCGGCAACGTATTGTATTTTTTAACTCCGTGCTCTATCTTGGACCCCAGTCTGTAAAAAACTCCGCAGCATGAAAGCGTATCGGCCACATACTTGTCCGTCATGGCGAAATCGTAAGCCGAGGGATCATCCACGTCCGCAGAAAAATCGGTGAAGATATTGCTTACGTCGACGGTGTGCTCTCCTCCGTAGCTCGAGCAGAACGAGGAATCGTGAAAGCGCGCGTAAGGAATACCCGCAGCTCGAAACGCCCAGTCGTTGACCTTAAGCTGATCTCCGGCGGGAAGCTTACATATGGGACCGTTATTGACAGCGTGCATGGGCCCGATCCTGCCGCAAACGCTGCCGAAATCCACAGATATCACATTCTTTTCGTTTGACATAATATTATATCTCCTTATTAGCCGCTGTCTCTTATACACATCTGACGCTGCCGACGACTTAATAGGTG
>USBU01000205.1 GCA_900553005.1 uncultured Eubacteriales bacterium
GGGTTGGGCTATATCAAGCTGGGACAGCCCGCAACCACCCTGTCTGGCGGGGAAGCTCAGCGCGTAAAGCTGGCGACCGAGCTGAGCAAGCGATCCACGTCCAAGACTCTTTATATTCTCGACGAGCCGACTACAGGTCTGCACGTTGCCGACGTCGATAAGCTGCTTGAAATTTTGCAGCGGCTTGCGGGCGGCGGAAACACCGTCGTCGTTATCGAGCATAATCTGGACGTTATCAAGGTGGCCGATTACATCATGGATATGGGGCCGGAGGGCGGCGACGCCGGCGGTCAGGTCATTGCAAAGGGGACGCCTGAAGAGGTTTCCGAGGTCGCGGAAAGCTATACGGGTATGTTTTTGAAAAAAATATTTCAACGTCGGTAGCGCGCGTTTTATTCAAATAACGCGTTTTTGTCCGAGATGAAAAAACAGCCGTTAAAGTGTGATAAAATCTTTCATTTTCCGCATCTTGAAGCGGATGAGAAATCTTATTGTTCGGGCGGAAAAGCTTTGCGTATTCGGCAGTAAACGTTTGCGGAATTACCATCGGACTTTTTTTAGTAAAACTGCGCCCCGCCGCCTGAGATTTCCGGCGTTTTTGTTTTTGATTTTATATTTCTCATGCGCGTAATTATTGCTTTTTTTCGGCAATATGTTATAATATAACAAAATTAACCCGGTTGCGTAAGGAGTATGACGGAAAATGGTAAAAAGTAGATCTGCCGCAGGATTGCTGATTGCGGCAACGGTTTTAATTGTGTTGACTGTCTTGACGGCTTGCTCGTCAGAGCCTGAGCAGCCCGATGAAATGAGTTTTGCCGTGCTGTCCGATATTCATCTTCAGACTGAGGACGAAACGGCCGAGCGTAATTTCCTTCGCGCGGTTGACGTTTGCCGCGAGTATGCGGGAGGGAAGCTTGACGCCGTATGCGTGGCCGGCGATATGCTTGATTCGGTTTGGTACGGCCGCATGAGATATGAGGACGCCGACAACGCCGCGGATACGTTTGTCAACAGCTACGGCAGCGCGTCCGTAAGCAAGGAGCTTGGTTATCTCAGGGGCGTTTTAGACGATACTCTCGATCAGGAAGCGTTCTTATACTGTTTGGGCAATCACGATATGATAGGCTCTTACGGCAGCTCGTCGGCAAAGGCGCATTCGGCATATTACGATGAGCTTGTAAAATCGCAAAAAAATTATTTCAGATTTGACGAGCCTAACCGCAGCGAAACGTTTGACGCTGACGGCGAATATCTGCATTCCATGGGCCTCAGATACGCTCGCGTCGGCCGTTGTCATTTCATTACGCTCAACGCCGTCAAATATTGGGTTGAAACGGGCGCTTATAATGAAATGCAGCTGACCTGGCTGGACGAAACGCTGGCATATATATCCGACTCGTATCCTTCGGACCCCGTATTTATAATAACGCATCCGCCCGTAAAGGACAGCGTGCAGAATTCTTCCGACGGCACGACGGATTTGAATGCTATACTCAAAAAATATCCTCAGACCGTTGTTTTTACCGGACATATACATAAAAATAATTATAACGAAAACGCAATCAGTCAGGATTTGGGCTTTACGTGCGTTGAGGCATCGTCCGTTAAATATACGTCAAATTCCGGATTCTCAGGAAAGGCCGATGCCAACCCTTATTATCCGGAATCGGGAGCGTCCAGTCAGGGCTTGCTGGTCACCGTTAAGCCGGATTCGGAAATTGTCATTTGCAGACTGGATTTTACGACGGGACAAAAGACAGGGCCGGACTGGGTAATTCCGCCCGTGGGCAGCGACGGCAGAAACGAAAAATATAAAACTTCCGTTCGCCGCGCGAGGAATAAAGCGCCGTATTTCAGCGATGACGCCAAGGCGGTCGGTATGGTAAAAAACGGTTATCTCAACGTTACCTTTCCGGCGGCGAACGACGACGATTCGTCCGTATATTTTTATTCGGCGACGGCAGTGTACGGCGACGGCAGGACGGAAACTTTAAGCGTCAGTTCTGCGTTCGGTCAGCCTGAAAAGACGGAAACGTATTGCGTTGCGTTTCCTAAGGCTTCTGAAATTGTTTCCGTCTCCGTAACTGCTTGCGATTCTTTGGGCGGCAGCAGCGAGGAAATAATTGCTTCCGCGCCGTTTGGCCAAGAAGCTTCAGGCGTCAGACAAAGCAAAACGTCTTCGGGCGAAAAGCTGGGGCCGGTTACTATGGACGGCTTTACCGCGGGCGCGTCGGCGGATTTCAGATATGTTGACGGCAAAATCAGTAATTATAAGTCGTCGTATGCAAGAGGAAATATTTATTTCGACGGGTACGGACGGGAATATGAGTTTTCCTTCAATATTTCCGGGATGCGGTTAAACCGCGCGTCCACCGCCAACGGGGACGCGATATCGGATTATAGGCTTGGCGCCGCTTTGGCGACGTTTGAATATAACGGCAGAATTTATTCGATTTGCGCTTCTTTGGATTTCGGCAGATATATTGATCAGGCAAGCTATCGTACCGAAGAATGTAAAATTTCATATTATCTTCTTGCATCCGCCCATTCCGGGACTACGTATTCCAAAAAAATCGAACTCGATACCCGCGGAATGGCTTCCAAAGATATTGAATTTGACGGCGATTTGAAGGAGCGGCTCCGCAGTAGCGCAGGAGCGACGCTCGGCGTAAAACGGATGAATGAGCGGTTTGAAATATTTTTGGACGGCAAGCTAATAGACAGCGTGTCGATACCGGAAGTAATATACGATGAGAGCGGTTTGCTGTGTGCGTTTGACGGCAATACGGTCTCCGCTTTCGGTATAGCCGCGTTCGGAGCTGAGGCTGTTTTCAGCGCTTGTGAGTGCAGCGTATTTGCCTGATCCGGGCATTCTATGTCTTGTTAATGATAACGCATTTTTTGCGCGGACTTAAGCGGAATTAAATAATATAATATGTCTTTGCGCTTTCGTGTATTATAAAATAAATGCCGTTTTTGTCTCGGCTGAGATATGAATCTGTCTCTTATACACATCTGAC
>USBU01000206.1 GCA_900553005.1 uncultured Eubacteriales bacterium
TTCCAGCTTGACGAATTTAGGCTTTTTAGCAGACTTGCTTGTCGCAAGCAGCACGACAGCCGTCACTGCGACGCCGGCGGCAAGTATAACCACATAATACCCAAGCGGATTGGTCGCCTTGTAAGAATAAACTATTTTGCGGTTTTCGTTGTCGAAGGCCGACGTCCATAAATTCCATTCTTCTCCGTTTACGGTCACAACGGAGCCATTTTCCGCTTTTACGCCGGCATTCCAGTAAAAATTGAGCTTCAGCTCGTCGGGCGAATAGCCGCCGGCAGCCGGAAACGCCTCCGTAAACGCAGGAATTCCCGCTTGACCGTTACTGAGCACGTACATCACCGAGCCGCGCGCAGCGGTTTCGTCACCGTCGTATTGGGCGCGCAGTCCGTTGAAAGGATTTTCCTGGGTGCATGTCACCGTTGAGGTAAAAAAGCCGTCCTTTACCTCGTACACGGCGTCTGAATCGCCCGACGTCAAATCCCCGGCGGAAACAACGCGCGTAAATCCATAAACGGAAGCTCCTCCCTGTCCCGTACCGAAATCGACCGAAAAGCCGAAGCTTTTTCCCAGAATGTCCATGTATTCGCCCAAGGTCCAGCGCGACGCGCCCCCGACCGACTTGTAACGCGCGGTAGAGTTGAGATTTTCGACCACTGCTTTCGGAACGGTCACGTCGTACCTGTAAAAAATCTGAGAACCGTTGCTCTCATAATAATAGTCAACGGAAACGCCGCAGGCGCACAGCGTGAAAAAAGTCATGATAACAACTGCCAGAACGGCAATTTTCTTAAATTTTTTCATAAATGCACACCTCTCTTGTCACTCCGCCTTACAGCCTTCGCCGTTTTATGCCCGTTTACAGTTTAAAATTCCCTTTTAAGCTGCTCCAAAGTATCCTTAAATTCGCTCATCGCGCGGTTAAACGGCATTTTATCCATAAGGTCCACTCCCGCTATTTTAAGCAGTTCGTAAGGAGAATCGCTGCCGCCGCTCTGCAAAAATCTCTTGTAATCAGCAACCGCGCTTTCGCCCTTAGTAAGTATAGCGTTGGCAATATTGACCGCAGCCGTAATACCGGTAGCATATTTATACACGTAAAACGCCGTATAAAAATGCGGAATGCGCGCCCATTCGTAACGGATGAGATTATCATGAGTGACCGCCTTACCGTAGTATTTCTTATTAAGCTTATAATATTTATCCGAAAGGCTCTTGGGCGTAAGCGGCAGTCCCTTTGCCGCCATATCGTGGCTCAGCTTTTCAAATTCGGCAAACATCGTCTGACGGAAAAGAGTTGTGCGGAACATATCGAGGTAATATGAAAGCAAAAACTTTTTTACGTTTTTATCGGTAGCCGTTGAAATCAAATATTTAAGCAGCAGCACCTCGTTGACGGTGGAAGCGACCTCCGCAACAAATATGGAGTAATGCGCTTTAGCGTGCGGCTGAGCCTTTTCCGAATAGAACGAATGCATCGAATGTCCCAGCTCGTGCGCTATGGTGAACAGGTCGTGCGTCGTATCAGAATGGTTAAGCAATACGTAAGGATGCGTACCGTATGCGCCCCAGCTGTACGCGCCGTTGCGCTTGTTTTCCGTCTCAAAGACGTCCATCCAACGCTCGTCCTTTGCCCTCAGCAGAAGCTCGCGGTATTCCTCGCCCAAAGGAGCAAGTCCCTTGACGACGATTTCAAACGCCTCCTCAAATTTATAGGTGCATTCCGCGTTTTCGACTATAGGCATATACATATCGTACATGTGAAGCTTTTCGCAGCCCAAAGCGTCCTTTCTTAAAGCGACGTATTCGTGCACGTATTTAAGGTTATCGCTTACCGAGGAAATCAGATTGTCGTACACTCCGGACGGAACGTTATCCTCGTACAGCGCCTTTTCAAGACTGCTTTTATAGCCTCTAGTCTCGGCGTAGAAATTATCCGACTTGACAGAGCCGGCATAGACTGAAGTAATCGTATTTATAAGACGGTAATACGTCTTATACAGCGCGTCAAAAGCGTGCTTTCTTACGCGCGCGTCCTTGCTTTGAAGAAAAACGGAATATTTGCCTTGCGTCAGCTGAACGCGTTTGCCCGCCTCGTCCTTTATTTTAGGCAAAGGAAGATCGATATAATCGATTTTTCCGAAAATATCGTCGAACATGCTTAACGGATTGCCGGCCATGGCAAGAATCTTCTCCTCGCGCTCGGGAAGAATATATTTCTTTTTTCGCTTAACCTCCTCCAAAAAATAGGAATACGGCTCAAATTCAGGAAGCGTCAGCACCACGTCTAGATATTCGTCGCTGACCTTGCTGAGCTCCGGAGAAATATACGCGCTGGCGGCGGCGTAGGAGGTTTCCAGCCCGTCGATACGGTCGCACATGCCTACGTACTTATCGACGGCGGCATTCTCGTCGCGGCGCATATGCGCGTAGCAGTACAGCCTTTCCAGCTTGATTTCCGCCGCGTCCGTAAAATCGAGACACGCCAAAAGCTGGCGGCTGTTGGAAAGCTTGCCCTTGAAGGCGCCGACCTTCTTTACGTCTCCGGCAAACTCCTTGAATTCCTTTTCCCAATACTCGTCAGTGGGAAAAATATCCTCCAATCTCCATTTGTAATCGTCCTTTACTTCACTGCGTTTCATATTATGATAATACGCTCCTTAGAAATTTTAGTATATCATCTGCGGATTAACCGCCAATTCACGTTTTGACCAGCCACGTTCAGCCGTTGTTATTTTTTCTCAGCTCGGCCGCCATGCGGGAAGCGCTGAGCGCAACGTCGACTATGTATCCCAGGAAAAACAGTCCGCCCGTAAACAGCCACACGAAGCCCGTAAAAATCTTGCCCTGAATAAACCTGTGAATGCCGAAATACCCAAGCAGCAGACAAAGGATGAACACCGTAATGGCATGGACTGCTCCGTTAGACAGCTTTATCTTATCAGCGGCAGCGTTTATCTTATCCGCAACAGACGCGGGTTTGGCCGCGTCCGCGTTTTCGGGCTTTTCGGAGT
>USBU01000207.1 GCA_900553005.1 uncultured Eubacteriales bacterium
GATGTGTATAAGAGACAGTCAGATGCCTGAACGTTGCGGGCACGGGACTTGATACGGAAGTACTGGAGCGCGTAGCCGGAAAAACCAATAAAATTTCATATATTGTTTCGCTTATATACTGTCTGCATCACTTTAAGCCTTACAGAGTGACGGTCAGCGTTAAAGGAGAGAGACATGTATTCGACTGTATAATGGCAGGAGTTTGCAACGGCGTGGCGATAGGCGGAAACATAAGACTGTCGCCGCTATCTTCGATAGAAGACGGAAAACTTGACGTAATCGTAATGACCATGCCTGAGAACGGCAGACTTATGAACGTTTTGCCTAAATTCATAAAAGGACGGCATATGGATATGGAAATTACCAAGCACTTTATATGCGACGAGGTAAGCATAGAAAGCAACCGGCCGATAGAGCTGGACGGCGAAATATACCGAAGCCTGAATTTCGACTGCCGCGTGATAAAAGGCGGGCTGAAAACTTATAAAATCAAGCCATAATTTACGTCTAACACCTTAAATTTGCGTCGGAAACTTTAATCAGGAAAGTCTTACGTTTTTACTGGCAATTACCACCACATAATTATCTACGGAATAAATGTTATAGTACAGCCCCTCTCTGCCGAGCGCCGCGGCAAGAGGATTTTTGGATTTGTCCGCTTTAGTCAGAATCGGCTTTACTGCCGCTACGGCGTTTTCAGCAATCTTTATTTCAAAAGCAAAGTACGGCGACGAAATTACGCCTCCGAAAACTTCCATATCCTGCCGTCCGTCATTGAGCCGATCGGCCGCATACGACGCCAGTAATCCTGCGTATTCGGATAGATCGGTATCTTCAAAAACATAGGAACGGAAAGTACTGCCGCCGGTCGAATATTCCGCTTCCGCATACCAATTGTAAGGTACGGCCGCCGTGCGCGGATACGCCGTATCCTTATCCTCGGTATGCGTGGCGCTTACCATGGCGTCGGTCACCAGGAAATACATATGGGAAGCCAGCTCCATAGCCTCGACGGTTTCAGTCGGATCCCAAAGCGTACCCTTTTTATATTTGACGGAAACCTGCATATCTCCCCACGTACAGTCCGCTATATACCACTGTCCGTCTATGCAAACCTTATTCCACGCATGACCGCCGTAGCTGCCCCCGCTGCCGGCCGAGCCTATAACGCGGACGCACGGAATCCCCTCGATATTGCATAGCAATGAGAACGTTTTGCTCATGCCGTCGCACACGGCAAGATAATCCGTATCCGTAAGCACGCCCTCGATATAGAAGGATTCGTACAACACCGCCTCGGAAATTTCGGTTATGCCGGCGGTCCCGTCGTCATACAGAACTCTCCACATAATCCAGTCGTAAATTGCATGGACCTTTTCAATGTCCGACATACCCTCGTCCAAAATCGAATTAAGCAGCTTTTTTGCATAATCGTAATACGCGTAAGCCGGCGACGACGCGGCGGTAACGGGACGGTATCCCAGTTCTGCCGCGCGGTAAAGCTGATCGGTAGTATATACCGCGGCGAATCTCTCCTTCTTTTCGATTGCCGGCACGTAATCCTCCGCCCTGCCGACCGCGCTGACATGGGGAAGTATTCCGTCAAGGGCCTTAGCACGCGACGAAGAAACGGCGTTATGCTTTGACGGCGTGCTGACCGTATAAAATTTGAAAGACAGGTGCAGCAGTCTGCCGTCGCGCGAAGCGTCAATTTCATATGAGCCGGTGTAGCCAGCGCGGTTAAAAGCGATTTCCGACAGCCGGTCGGTAGTATATTTTGACTCGTAAGCCATGTAAACCGTATATTTCGCGCTTGTATTTTTAACGGACGGCTGATCGCGGTAAAGCATAAAATAATCGTAAATAGCAAAAAACTCCTCGTCGGACGTAATGTAATAATTGCCTCCGAACCAGGTTTTGTTAAGATATTGGGCGACCTCCGTTTTCAGTTTACCAGCAGTCACGGGCAAACAGTATTCGGATTCGGTAAGCGCGTCTCCGTCGCCCAAAGATTTTACCTTAAAGCTGTACGAGGAAGCGAACAAATCGACTTCATCGGAAGAAAGCATAATACTGCCGCCCGTCGCCGTATATTCCTTTACGCTGCCGTCGGAATCGCGCGTTACCGATACCGTAAAGCGTTCTTCCGCGCAGGACGCCGTCCATGAAAGAGACACATACGGGTAAAACGTATCGAAATCGACCTTAAGCCCCGAAGGAACAACCGCGCCCTCAACTTTAACAGTGCCGCCGTCGGCACACGCCGCCTGCACACCGTTTACGCGGGCCGAAACCTTGTACCCGCCCGGTCCGGACGGCACAAACGAAAATTCGTCCCGGTCTGAAGCAACCCGTTCTCCGTTGACAAACCACTCGATAACAGGGACCGAATTACCCGCGCCCAAATCATATTCAAGCGAATATCCGACCTCGGAAACCGAAGCCGCGTTCTGCTCCGTTACACCGTAGCTTCGCTTTATAACCGGAGCGCTGACAAAAGGCATATACCAATTTACGGAAACGGACGAAGAAAACGTCTTGCCTTCCTTGGAAATCACGGAAGCGGAAAGCTCAACGTTGCGGGGTTCGTCGGAGGGCGGCAGAGTATAAACGCCGCCAGAATACAAGCTTCTAACTCCGTTCTCCGTCCAAGTTACGGCAAAACCGTCGGAGGACACCGCTCCGCCGTTTATGACGGCGTAAACGTCGATTTCCCTGTTTTCGGACACCGCACGCGACGTAGCGGCAGGCATAAGCTCGAACGAAGTAATCTCTCCGGTGACCTCTACGGTACATTCGGCCGTTTTGCCTCCGCCGTCCTCGGCCGTAAGCGTCGTAACGCCCTCCTTTTTTGCATAAACCGTACTTCCCGATACGGAAATAACGCTCTCGTCCGCAGAGCGCAAGGTAAATTTAAATTTTGAAGGAGCCGACGGCTCGAACATAAAATCCTCGGCCGTAAACGTCTTTTCGTCTCCTATAAACCTGTCTCTTATACACATCTCCGAG
>USBU01000208.1 GCA_900553005.1 uncultured Eubacteriales bacterium
CCGAGATCTACACCTATTAAGTCGTCGGCATCGTCATATGTGTATAAGAGACAGAAATAAAATACCGCGCTTGAAGCGCGGATGCTTTTATCGGACTTGACGTCACAACCGGCAGCCATGTTTTTAAGCAGCCGGCATTTTACAAATGAAAATCGGCATTTAGCCGCCGTACTTTAAATAAGATTATTTTCACCCGGGCGCAAAGCGATCGCTTTACCGTCCGCCTCCGCATACACCGTTACGGCAGTAGGATTATACGCGCAGCTACCATCAAAAGTAATCCTGAGCGCCTTGATTGCGCAGTAATAATCGTAAATTTCCGCATTGGTCGCATACCAAATATCGTCTCTCTCCGACAGCCGCGTTAACAGTTCTTCCATCAGCTGCCAGTTTCCGTCGGAGTCAAACTCAAACGAGTGTCCCCAAACGTAAAACAACGGGAGCGCGGCGTTTTTTTGAAGAAAACTGTCGGCAAGCTTCAACGTGCCGCGATGGTGACAGGAAGGATTCCACGTTATATAATCGTCCGGCACGTTAAACGCGTTTGTGGCTGCGGTCGTCCTTCCGTATCTGATTCCGCACGCCCTCAAAGCCGCGTGGACGTCTCCGTCGTGAGTCCCGTAAGGATAGGCCATCCCTATAATCGGTTTACCCGTGATATCCTCAAGCTGTTTACGGTCATCGATAAGCTCGGCAACGATTCTATCAACCGGAAGCCGTTCCAAAAACGGATGCGTATAAGCGTGACATGCCACCTCATGACGCAACGACAGCTCTTTTACAAAAGCTTTGTCTATATATCTTTCTCTGCCTATATTGGAGGCGTTAAGATTAAACGTGCACCTTGCTCCGAAACGATCGAAAATTTCGGCAAGCCTGACGTCGAATTCACGACCGTCGTCGTAACTGAAGGTTACCGCCCGCCGCTTGAGGCCGGGAAACAAATTAAATCGAATAGATTTCATAATCACCAATCCTCCTTATGACTGATCTTAACGTCGTCGTAAAACTCGAAATACCGGCGCTTAAACGCATCTGCTTCTCGCTGAACTCTTAACTTTTCTGCTTTTTCGTATTCCGCCTTAAGTCTCTGTTCATTTGAAGATTTCCGCTGCAAATTTTTTTCCTTTTCGTTCATAATAACTCCGTAACTACCGAATCAAGCAAATAAAATCCCTTATCCGTCAAGCTTAATGTATCCTTATCTATTTTAACAACCCCGTAGCTTAAAAGCTTTTTTAATTGCTCGGCTCTTTCATTTTCCAGCCGGCTGCCAAAATAATGCTCGTATTCGGAAAAATCGATTCCCTCGGACGTGCGCAATCGCAGCATTATAAACTCCGTCCGCCGGTCATCCAAAGAAAGCTCGTAAGCGTCCTTAAGCGTCCGCCCGGCAAGATACGCGTCAAGCGAATCCGTATTTTCCCGTCGCACGCCGCGGACAAGCGAATGCGCTGCCGCCCCGAAACCGTAATAATCCGCTCCGGTCCAATATTTGCAATTATGCACGGCTATTTTGCCGTTACGCGCGAAATTGCTGACCTCGTATCTCGAATAACCGTAAGAGGCAAGCGTTTCCACCGCTTTGTAATACATATCCGCCTCCCGGTCATTGTCCGCAGTATATCCCGAAGTAAAAAGCGGAGTGCCCTCTTCCACTGTCAAAGCGTATATTGAAACGTGATCTATCCCAAGAGAATCGAAAATACGCGCCGCCGCATCAATGTCGTCATCACCTTGCCCGGGCAGACCTATGATAAGGTCGCTTGACAAATCTTTAATGCCTGCGCTCTTGACGGCGCGCGCAGCCTTGATAAAGCGTTTGAGATCGTGCGGCCTGCCAATCGCTTTAAGCACGTTGTCGTCGGCCGACTGCAAGCCCATGCTTACCCGGCTGACGCCTATACCGCTCAGCTCCGCCAAAAGCTCCTCTGTCACCGATTCCGGATTGGCTTCAACCGTAAACTCGTTAAGCTCCGATAAATCGAACGCATTGCAAAGACTTCTGTAAACCTCGGACAGCATACCGCGCTCCATGATCGACGGAGTCCCTCCTCCGAAATAAATCGTATCAGCCTTAACGCCGTTTCCCCTTTCCGCAATTTCCGCTTTAAGACGCTGCAAATATGCGCTTTGCGAGGATAAATTCGGCGAAGAAACAAAAGCGCAATACGAGCATTTACTCCTGCAATAAGGAAAATGCACGTAAATTCCGGCATTTTCAGACTTACTTATCAAGTTTCAGCACCGACATAAACGCTTCGCTGGGCACCTCGACCGAGCCGACCTGGCGCATACGCTTTTTACCTTCCTTTTGTTTTTCAAGCAGTTTTTTCTTTCTTGAAATGTCGCCTCCGTAGCACTTGGCAAGCACATCCTTTCTAAGAGCCTTTACGGTTTCTCTGGCGATGATTTTAGAGCCGACAGCAGCCTGTATGGGGATTTCAAACATCTGACGCGGAATCACTTCCTTCAGCTTTTCGGCAATAGAGCGTCCGCGCGCGTAAGCCTTGTCCCTATGCACGATAATGCTGAGCGCGTCGCACACCTCGTTATTCAGCATAATGTCCAGCTTGACAAGATCGCTGGGCTTATATCCTTTGATTTCGTAATCCAGACTGGCGTAGCCGCGCGTGCGGGATTTTAAACCGTCGAAAAAGTCGTACACTATTTCATTAAGCGGAATTTCATAATACATCTTGACGCGCGTCTTATCCAAATAGACCATATCTATATATTCGCCGCGCTTATCCTGACACAGCTCCATTATGGGGCCTATATACTCGGGCGGCGTATAAATATACGCTTTGACGATAGGTTCCTCGATATGCTCCACTTCCGAAAGATTGGGCAAGTTGCTGGGATTGGTAACCGTAACAACCTCTCCGTTGGTTTTAATCACCCGGTAATTGACGCCCGGCGCGGTAGTAATACTGTCTCTTATACACATCTGACGCTGCCGACGACTTAATAGGTGTAGAT
>USBU01000209.1 GCA_900553005.1 uncultured Eubacteriales bacterium
TCCTTATTCTGAGTGGTGTCGTTATCCATGCGCAGTATTTTTTTATCGGGAAAAAGCTCTTGAAGCCGCTCGACAATCGCCTGCGTGCCAACAAATCCCCGCTTTATATGGGGAGAATGACATTGGGGACACTCGTCAAGCACAGCGTAACGATTTCCACAGTAATGGCATTTAAGCACGTTTTCCTCCTTATGATACACAAGCGAAACGTCGCACTGGGAGCATTTTGCCACGTAACCGCAGCTGCGGCACATCATATAAGACGAATATCCGCGCCGGTTTATAAATATTATCGCCTGCTCTTTGCGCTCCATACAAGCGGAAAGTTCGTCAAGCAGCAGCCGTGAGAATACGCCGTTGTTGCCGTCGTAAACCTCCTTGCACATATTTACGATTTCCATTTCAGGCAATTTACGTTTATTGATTCGCTCTGGAAGCTCCAGCAGCTTATACTCGCCATTAACTGCCTTATAGTAAGATTCTATTGAAGGCGTCGCGCTTCCAAGCAAAAGGGCGCAGTCGTTGTAACGGGCGCGGAACGCGGCAATTTCATGCGTTACATACCGCGGGTTGGATTCGGATACGTAGCTGGAATCATGCTCCTCGTCAATGATAATTATTCCAGGATTTTTTACCGGGGCGAATACCGCGCTGCGAGCGCCTACGGCAACTCTCGCTCGTCCGTCAAGCAGCCTGCGCCATTCGTCAAAGCGCTCTCCAACAGACAGACCGCTGTGCAGCAGCGCCACTTTATCGCCGAAACGAGAACGAAACGAACGAAGCACCTGAGGCGTAAGAGATATTTCCGGCACCAGCATAACCGCGGTTTTACCCGTGGCAAGCGCGTCGGAAATACAGCGCATGTAAACCTCGGTTTTGCCGCTGCCAGTAACGCCGTGCAGCAGATATATCTCTCCGCCGCCCGAACGCACTCTGTCCGCAACCTCGCTTTGTGCGGCGGTCAGGACGACGCCGGACTTAGCCTCCGAAGTCAGAGACGAATACGGAGTACGCAGCTCCTCCTCCTCGCGCGTCGTCACTATACCGCGCGCAATAAGATTTCTGAGCGCCGCCGCCGAAAAATTTTTATTGAGTTCCGCGACCGAATCGCATCCGCACTCCGACAGATGATAATATAAATCCAGCTGAGCCTTGGCCGACGGCCGTATGAATTCCGTTTCGTCCCTGCCGCGGTATTCGTCGGCGATTTCGGCATATTTTACCTTCAGTTCCTTTACTCTTCCGCCGCGCATCTGCGCCGGAATAAACAGTCTTAACGCATCCGCGCGCCTGAGATGATACCTGTCCGTCATATAATCCATCAATGAAAGCATTTCATCGGATATTACCTGACAGTCGTCAAGCGCCTTAATCACCGCTTTAAGACCGACGAAGTCACTGCTTTCCTTCAGCCTTATAACGTATCCCTCCACGGTCTGTCGCCCGAAAGGCACAAGTACGCGAAAACCCGCCCGAATTTCGGGCGAGCCATCCAATGAATAGTCGAAAACTCTGTCAACCTCCGAATTGCTAATGTCGACTATAACTTCCGCTATCATATTTATAATTCTATAATCCTGTCCAGCAAAATATCGGCAAGCACGGTTTTCTCGGTTTTAGGTATTTCCTCTTTACCGTCCGCCGTAATGACCGTCACGATATTCGTGTCCGAATTAAAGCCGGCCCCGGCCTTAGTGACGTCGTTCATAACGACCATATCGGCGTTCTTTTTTTTCAGCTTGTTCATTGCGTTAAACACGCAATCGTTTGTCTCCGCGCTGAAAATAACCAGTTTTTTATCTCCCTTGAGCTTCCCGACCTCGGCCGCAATATCCGGGTTCTTTTTAAGCGTAAGCTTAAGTTCGTCAGCCTTGATTTTAGTATCCGAATAACTTTCAACGCGGTAATCGGCCGGCGCCGCCGCCTTTATCACTATATCGGCCTTTTGAAGGTTGTCCATGACGGCGCGGTACATTTCCCCGGTTGTGGCAACGTCTATACGTCTTGCGCCCGCGGGAACAGGAACCGAAATACTGCCTGCGACTAATATTACGTCAGCGCCGCGCTTTAACGCCTTTTCAGCCAGGGCGACGCCCATTTTTCCGCTTGAACGATTACCTATAAACCGAACCGGATCTATGGGCTCGGCAGTGCCGCCTGCTGTGATGAGAACGGTTTTTCCGTCGTAATCGGGCTTGGGCGTCAACACTCCGTAAATATATTTTACGATTTCGTCCGGCTCGGCCATCCTGCCCTTGCCTTCGTCTCCGCAGGCAAGACGTCCGCTGCCTCCGTCAACAAACAGTACGCCGCGCTCCTTTAAAATCCGTTTGTTGCTTTGGTACGCGGCCGACGTCAACATATTCGTATTCATTGCGGGGGCAAGCACAACGGGACATTTCATAGCCATAGCAGTCGTGGACAAAAAATCGTCCGCGATTCCGGCGGCCAGCTTTCCCGCAAAGTCTGCGGTGCACGGGGCGACAACAAATACGTCCGCTTTTTTTGCAAGCGAAACGTGCTCGACCTCCCATTCGAAATCACGGTCGAAAGTATCCGTTATTACACGGTTGCCGGACAGCGTTTCAAACGTCAGCGGTCCTACGAACTCCGTCGCGTTTTTAGTCATGACGACAAAAACGTCCGCGCCGGCTTTTTTGAGCGCGCTGACGACATAGCAAACTTTATACGCCGCTATGCCACCGGTAACTCCTATAACAATGTTTCTGCCCCTGAGATTCAAAAAGATTACTCCTCCGTCCTTACCTCGACGCGGCCGTCGTAAAGCTCCTTGGCAGCGTATGTGACGGGATTGATTTTGGTTGCCTCAAGCATTTCCGAACGCTTGTCAAGCAGATACCTCGCGCGCTTTGCCGTAACGCAGACAAGCGCGTACTTGCAGCCGATTTTCTCAATAAGCCTGTCTCTTATACACATCTGACGCTGCCGACGACTTAATAGG
>USBU01000210.1 GCA_900553005.1 uncultured Eubacteriales bacterium
CCGAGATCTACACCTATTAAGTCTTTGGCAGCGTCAGATGTGTATAAGAGACAGTGTCAGGACACAGCAAATGGTCTACAATTAAAAGAGCTAAGGGTAAAACCGATGCGGCAAGATCTCAGGTATTTACCAAGATAGGTCGTGAAATAGCGGTTGCGGTTAAATCCGGCGGCCCTGATCCGGACTCGAATTCCGCATTAAGGACGGTCATTGCCAAGGCTAAGGCCGCCAATATGCCTAACGACAACATTACCAGAAGCATAAAAAAGGCCAGCGGCGAGCTTGGAAGCATAAACTACGAATCGGTGGTTTACGAGGGGTACGGAACCAACGGCGCGGCCGTAATTGTGGAAACTCTTACGGACAATAAAAATCGCACGGCGGGAGACGTAAGACATATTTTCGATAAATTCGGCGGCTCAATGGGCACAAACGGCTGCGTTTCATATTTGTTTGAGTCTAAGGGAGTAATCGAAATCTCTAAAAAACCCGGCATGGACGATGATGAAGTCATGATGGCCGCTCTTGAAGCCGGAGCGGAAGATTTCAATGTTGACGAAGATTATGAAATAATAACCTCTCCCGATGATTTTGCGTCGGTCTGCGATAGCTTAAGGGCTCAAGGTTATGAATTTTTAAGCAGTCAGATCGATCGAATCCCCTCAATGACCGTTTCGCTTGACGAAGCTTCTTCCGAAAAATTCATTAAAATGCTGGATATGTTTGACGATAACGACGACGTTCAAAACGTTTATCATAACGCCGAGCTTCCCGAGGAGGAAGAGGAGGAATAAAATTTGCGGACCGTTAAAGAAAATTGCGAGCTTGCCAAGGCCTCGGTAGGATATCTTGCGTCGCTTTGCGCCGATAGCAAAAACAAAATGCTTTCGCTTGCTGCGAAAGCTCTTGTCGATAGCGCCGATAAAATAATCGAAGCAAACGGCAGAGATTTAGAAAAAAATTCGGATAAACCTAAGCATATGCTCGACAGATTGGCTCTTAACTTAGAAAGAATACGAGCAATGAGCGAAGGTCTATTGAAGTTGACGGAGTTGCCAGATCCGGTCGGAGAGATTATTGAGGAGTGGACAAACGCCGCCGGGCTATTGCTTCGTAAGGTTAGGGTGCCGTTCGGTGTTATAGGTATTATTTACGAAGCTCGTCCCAACGTTACGGCTGACGCCATCGGTCTTTGCATAAAATCGGGGAACGCAGTCGTGCTTCGCGGAAGCAAGGATGCGGTCGAATCCAATAAGGCTATCGTCGAAACGATAAAATCGTCGCTGAGTCAAAACGGATTTGAAACCGATTTCATTCAGTTGGTAGAGGAGCTTTCGCATGAGAGCTCCGAAATTCTTATGACAGCAAGAGGCTTGATAGACGTATTGATACCGAGAGGCTCTGCCAAGCTTATCAATGCCGTGGTTGAAAAATCTATCGTGCCGGTAATTGAAACGGGGACGGGAAATTGTCATACCTATATTCACGAATCTGCGGATTACGATATAGCCGAAAAAATTATTTTAAACGCAAAACTCAGGCGTCCCAGCGTTTGCAACGCTTTGGAGAGTATTCTCATTGACGAATCCGTTGCGGAAAAGTTTTTGCCCGGTATTTTGACTGCGCTTACTGAACGCGGAGTCGAAATTCGGGGCTGTGCAAAAACTAAAAAAATTTTTCCCGCCTGTAAACCTGCCTCGGAAGAAGATTATTATACCGAATTTTTATCCTTGACCGCTTCTTGCAAGGTTGTCAAGGATTATAATGAAGCGATTGCCCATATCAACAAATACGGTTCCGGACACAGTGAAGCGATTGCCGCGTCAGATGAAAAAGCAGTTTCCGAGTTCATGAAATATGTTGACAGCGCGGCCGTTTATCATAACGCTTCCACGGCGTTTACGGACGGATTTGAATTCGGTTTAGGCGCCGAAATGGGAATTTCCACTCAGAAATTACATGCTCGCGGTCCGTTAGGACTTAAGGAGCTGACATGCTTTAAGTACCGGATTTACGGGAACGGACAGATTAGAAAATAATACCCGATAAATACTTACTTAAGATGAATCGTTTAGATTACGGAGATAGCTTTTGGTTAAAGATATCGAAAAACTAACGTTGATGAAGACCAATCCGCACGAGGGACACAGGCAAAGACTTCGCGCGAAGATTGACCGCGATCCCGAAATGGAAACTCTTGAGGACCATGAAGCGCTTGAGTTTCATCTTTCTTTGGTTATACCGAGAAAGGATACCAACGAGCTGGCTCACGAGCTTATCAGGAAATTCGGTTCTTTGGACGCTGTATTATCCGCTTCACCGCAAGAGCTTATTAAAGTCAAAAATATGACTGTCGCCGCCTCCTATATGCTGGCCAGCGAGCTGTCGATGGTAAGAAAGGCTATGCGCGCGGGCTCCGTTGCCAGCCGCAGCAAGAAGCTATCCCGTCCGGAAGACGGAATACGCTATATGCATTCGTATTTCCTTGGCAGAAAGACCGAATGTTTTTGCGTTGCTCTGCTTGACTTAAATTATAAACTGATAAGAGTTTTCTTTACGCCCGGTACGTCGGGAGGTCAAATTGACGTAGACGCAAGCGATATCGTGCTGAAGGCGACGCGCGACGGCGCAGCTCATGTTTTGATTGCTCACAATCATCCTTCTGGTAACGTCACTCCCTCATTTGATGATTTGGAAATGACCAGGCGACTGCTGGAAACATTGGCGGCAGTTGGGATTTCGCTGCTTGATCATGTAATTTTTTACGAGTATGATTTTTTCAGCTTTCATAACAACGGTGTCCTGGAAAAGTTTTTGAATGATTTGGACGAAAAAACAAAAAATAAATTTAAAGAAAATCCGACTGAAAGACAGCTGTTTCTGCTTGATCTGAACGAATATCTGATCGAGCCTTCCAAATTTGTTACCGATAAGATTATTACGCC
>USBU01000211.1 GCA_900553005.1 uncultured Eubacteriales bacterium
GTTTTAAGCAAGCTTACTTCAGCCTAAGCAGTACGTCCGCAGCGGCGGCAATACCTTTTCCCTCGCCGATTATGCCTAAAAATTCGGTAGTCGTAGCGGACAGGTTTATTTTACTGCCGTCTGTTTCAAGCGCCTCGGCTAAATTTTTCAGCATTTCGTTCCTGTAAGGCGAAATTTTAGGTTTTTGGGCCATTATACACAAGGACGCGTTGATAATCTCGTAGCTATTCAGCATATTTTTTACCTGTTTCAAAAGTCCGATACTGTCGGCGCCGGAATATTTTATGTCGCTGTCGGGGAAAAGAATTCCTATGTCGGGCAATCCCCCGGCCGATAAAAGCGCGTCCATTAAAGCATGAACGGGAACGTCGGCGTCGCTGTGGCCCATAAGTCCCTTATCATATTCGAAGACTCTGCCGCAAAGCACCAGTTTTCTGCCGTCGGCAAACGGATGCACGTCAAAGCCGAAGCCGATACGGTAAGCGTCGTTCAGCCCGGCAAGGTCTCTATATGACGTCAGCTTGACGTTATCGGGCGAGCCGCTTACAAGCCTTGCGGCAAAGCCCGCGCGCTCGTAAACCTCGCTGTCGTCGGCATAATCGCCGGCAACGGTATCGTAGGCGCTTTTAATTTCATCGAAGCGGAAGGTTTGGGGAGTTTGTATTATAAAGGCCATGTCGCGGTCGATAGACGAGAGCCGTTTTCCGTCCGTGACTTTCAGCGCGCTTGTAGGGTTGACCGCCGCGATTCCGCTGCCGTACTTTAATGCGCTTGCTATACTGGCGTCAACGGTGCTTTCGTCTGTAAACGGCCGCGCCCCGTCCTGTATTATGACTATATCCGTATGCCGTATAGCGTTCAAAGCGTTTCTTACGCTTTCGGTACGCGTTTTCCCGCCGGCGACATATTCCGCGTCCGGCCGGGCGATCGCGTTTTTCAAAGCGTCTTCATCCTCCGGCCGGCATACGATTATAAGCCTGTCAAAGCGCGAAAATTTTTCCGCCGTTCTTGCCGCGACCGACACTCCGTCTATAGGGTGCAGGATTTTATTGTAGCCCAGTCCTGTGCGGCTTCCGCAGCCGGCGCACAAAATAACCGCCGTTACGTCATATGATTTCATACATAAGCCCCGCTTCGGCTTTACCCGCCTTTTCGTTCAGCTCCAGCACTCTAAACCGCAGTGACGAGGAGCCGAATTCAATCAGTACTTCGTCTCCGATTTTCAGCTTGGTGCCGGGCTTTCCTTCCTTGCCGTTTACCTTGACCTTGCCGTTGTCGCAGGCGTCTGCCGCAACGGTGCGTCTTTTTAAAATTCTGGAAACTTTCAGAAATTTATCCAGTCTCATGTTTTGTTTTATCCCCTTGTTATGTCTTTAAATTCGGCGTTTACCGCTTTGACAAGCGCCGCCGGCTCAGTTTCTATCATTACTCCCGGTCTGCCGGCGCTGAATACTATAGCGTCGTATTTTGTGGCGGTAAAGTGAGCGATTGTCTTAAACTGTTTTTTCATGCCGATAGGGGAGCAGCCTCCGCGCACGTAACCGGTGACAGGCAACAGCTCCTTTAAATGCAAAGGTTCGACGGCTTTTTCGCCTGCGGCCTCCGCGCATTTTTTCAGATCCAGCTCGCAGCATACGGGCAGCATAAACACGTAATTTATTCCGCTTTTTGCCTTGGTTACTATGGTTTTAAAAACCCGTTCTGCTGGAGCGCCGATTTTTTCTAAAGCGTTATTATTGTTCAGCGGAACATAATTATCCGGATCGACGGTAAAAGAATGCGCGATATATTTTATGCGCAGTTTATCCAATATACGCATGGCGTTTGTTTTGATTTCGTTCATGCGCTTTGATCTTCTTCCGGTTTTAAGTACGGCTCCGCGTCCTTCTTATCGGCCGCGGCTTCGCACTCTGTGTTTAAAAGGGCTTCGCGCTTTCTGAGTATTCCGTTAAACGTAAATATAAATGTCAGTGCCGTAATTGTGCCGGCTGTCAGATCGGCTACGCCTTCTGCGAGAAAAATTCCCTGCGTACCGAGAAACAGCGGCAAAATAAACGTAAGCGGAATAAGCAGAATGACTTTCCGCAGCAGCGCGAGAATCATGGATATTTTTGCCTGACTCAGCGCGATAAAAGCGTTTTGCAGAGCAAATTGCGCGCAGAACATTATTGAACCCATCATGAAAATAGGCATATATTTTTTGATTATTTCCGTTACCTCGGCGTTTGCGGAGAATATTGCGGCGTAAATGGACGGAATTGTCAGACATGACAGCCATACGATAAAGCATATAATAAGCGCGGTGAAAAACAAATATTTTACGGTTTGCTTCACCCTGTGCGAGTTGCCTGCGCCGTAATTATAGGAGATAAGCGGCTGAGCTCCGGTGCCAAGTCCGTTTAGGGGAAGAGATATCAGCTGCATGACGCTCATCATGATGGTGAGCGCGGCCGTATAGCTGTCCGCGCCGCCCGTATAAGCCTTTAACTGTATGTTGAATACTATCTGAACCGCACTTTCGGTTGCCTGCATTATAAACGGCGAAACGCCCAGGGCAAGCATTGGTAAAATGATGTAGGCTCTTAGTCTGAAATGTTTTAAATTAAGTCGTATTCCGGTGCGTTTCGACAGGAAAAATACTATTATCCATGCGCACGAAACCGCCTGTGAAATTATTGTGGCAAGAGCGGCTCCCTGTACTCCCATACCGAATACGAATATAAAAAGAGGATCGAGAGCTATATTCAGCGCGGCGCCTATAGCTACCGTTATCATGGACGTAAGAGCAAAGCCCTGCGCGGATATAAAGGTGTTAAGCCCCATGGACAGCATGACGAAAATTGTGCCTGCCGCATATATTTTTAAATACCGGTCGGCATAAATCAGGCTTTGATCCGGCGCTCCGAATAAAATCTGTCTCTTATACACATCTCCGAGCCCACGA